>JAYVJN010000078.1:0-17053 GCA_043769325.1 Acidobacteriota bacterium | reverse complement strand
ACTGGTCGGCAATGTTCCTACCAGTTCCACCATCGTCTGGACGGGCGTGAGCGTAATCGCTTTGATTGCCGGCATTGGCGGCATCGTCTGGTACTACGCCGGCCTGCGCAAAGAAGCCTCGACGGATGAAGCTCCGCACCAAGACCCGCTGATTGGCATGACGCTCGCGCCTTCACAAAAGGCGACGGTTAAATACTTTCTCATTGTTTCACTGCTCTTTCTGCTGCAAATAATCATGGGCGTTATCACGGCGCACTACGGCGTAGAAGGGCACGGCTTTTACGGTATCCCGCTGGCTGATTATCTGCCCTACGCCGTGACGCGCACCTGGCACACGCAACTCGGCATCTTCTGGATTGCCACTGCCTGGCTCGCGGCGGGCCTCTTTATCGGGCCGATAATCTGCGGCTACGAACCCAAACACCAGAAACTCGGCGTGGATGCGTTATTTGGCGCGTTGCTGGTCGTCGTATTGGGTTCGATGGCCGGGCAATGGGCCAGCGTGATGCACAAACTCAACGGCGATATGTGGTTCTGGTTCGGGCATCAGGGTTATGAATATGTGGACTTGGGCCGTGTCTGGCAAGCGGCGTTATTTGTCGGGTTGCTGCTGTGGCTCTTCCTGATTGCGCGGACGGCGTTGTCGGCCCTGAAACAACCGGGTGCGCCTAAATCCTTGTTGACGCTCTATTTGATTTCCACCACCGGCATCGCTATGTTCTACGCGCCGGGCCTCTTCTGGGGTATGAAGAGTAATCTTTCAGTTGTGGAATACTGGCGTTGGTGGGTGGTTCACCTTTGGGTCGAGGGCTTTTTCGAGGTCTTTGCCACGGTGGTTATCGCCTTTCTCTTTGCCAAACTCGGTGTTATCAACGCGAAAAACGCCGCCAGCGCCTCCATTCTTTCCGGCGCGATATACTTGAGCGGCGGCATCATCGGCACTTGCCACCACCTCTATTTCTCCGGCACGCCGACAGTAGTGTTGGCCTTCGGCGCGGTCTTTAGCGCGTTGGAGATTGTGCCTTTGACGATGGTGGGCTTTGAGGCTTGGGAAAACCTGCACCGGCTGGAAGCGCGGCCCTGGCTGCAACAATACAAGTGGGTGATTTACTTCTTTGTCGCAGTGGCGTTCTGGAACCTGGTCGGCGCGGGCATCTTCGGTTTTATGATTAATCCGCCGATTGCGCTCTATTATATGCAGGGCCTCACCACCACCGCCGTCCACGCCCACGGCGCGCTCTACGGTGTTTACGGCACTCTCGGACTGGCCTTGCTGCTCTTTTGCCTGCGCGCCATAAAGCCGGAACTCGTCTGGAACGAACGGCTTATCAAGTTTGCGTTCTGGGCCATCAACGGCGGTTTGCTGGCGATGATGTTGTTGAGCCTCTTGCCCATCGGTCTGATGCAAACGATGGAGTCGGTTTCCAACGGTTATTGGTCGGCCCGCAGCCCGGAGTTTATGCAAACGAGCGTAATGCAATTCTTCCGTTGGATGCGGGTCTTCGGCGACACTATTTTTGCTGTCGGCGCGGTGGCCTTTGTCTGGTTTGCGCTTAAATTGATTTTCGCCAAACCCAAGCCCGAAGCATTACCGGCAGGAGAATTGGTTGAGGCGTAAAATAGACAAAATTTAGCCACAGATTGACACGAATTAACACAGATTAGAGCTATTCATGGGCCTTTATAAATCTGTGTGAATCTGTGCAAATCTGTGGCTAAATTTCTTATGCCCCACGCAGAAAGTCGCTCAGGAGTTCGGGCTGCGGGATAAGAATCTTGCCGCGTTCGATTGTCACCAGGCCCTTATCTTCCAGGCGTTTTACGGCGCGGATAGTGGTTTCAGTGGCCAGGCCGGCCATTTCGGCGATGTCCTGGCGGCGGACGTTGATTTTAATTGCGGTAACGCCCTTCTCTTTATTGGCGAGTTGGAGCAACACCGTGCCGACGCGGTTTTCCGGCGAGGGCGTGGCCAGGTTTTGCATCGTTTCGGCGGTTTCGCGCAATAAACCGCACATCTGGCCCAGGACGATGGCGGAAAATTCCGTTGATTCTGCCAATAACTGGCGAAAGTTGCGCAGCGGCAAGGTCAGCATAATGGTTTCTTCCATCGCTACGGCGGTGGCCGGATAGTTTTTGCCGTCCATCGCCGGCGGCATAGCGAAAATCTCGCCGGAGTGGAAGATACCGATAATCAATTCTTTACCAGGTTCGGGGTAGCGCAGCATCTTTACCTTGCCGCGCACAATCACCGGCACAAAACGCGGCATATCGCCCTGCGCAAAGATTTCCTCGCCCTCGGCAAAGGTTTTCTGCACTCCGGCAGCGTTGAGTTTTTCCACCAACTCCGGCCCGGCGATTTCGAGTAAAGGTTTCATGCCTGTTGTTCGCTTTCCAGCATAGCGGAAAAAGCTGCTTCGTCAATGACGGTCACGCCCAGGGCTTCGGCTTTGGTCAACTTAGAACCGGCTTCCGCGCCGGCCACGACGTAAGCGGTCTTTTTACTGACGGATGAGCCGGCGCGTCCGCCGCGTGTTTCTATGGCTTTGGCGGCTTCGTCGCGGGTCATGGTTTCGAGGCGTCCGGTGAGGACGAAGATTTTGCCGGCGAAGCGTTCGTCGGTTTGGATTTCCGCGCCGCCCTGCATTTCCGTGGCGACGCCGGCGGCTTGCAGACGGGCGATAAGTTGTTGATTGCGTTCATCATCAAACCACTGTCGCACGCTTTCGGCGACGGTCTGGCCGATTTCGTGGATGGCGTCAATCTCTTCGATGGTCGCGGCGGCGAGTTTTTCCACCGTGCCGAAACTACGGGCCAGAATCCGCGACGTGCGTTCCCCGACGTGCCGGATGTCCAGGCCAAACAGCAACCGCGACAAATCGCGCCCTTTGCTCGCTTCCAGTTGCGCCAACACATTTGACGCCGACTTTTCGGCCATGCGTTCCAGCGCAGAGAGTTGTTCCAGCGTGAGCGCGTATAAATCCGCCACGTCTTTAACTAAGGCTTTATCAACGAGTTGCTCCACCAAAACTTCGCCCAAGCCTTCGATGTCCATCGCCTTGCGGGTGGAAAAATAGAGCAGACGGCCTTTGACGCGGGCCGGGCAATCGCGGTTGGAGCAACGCTTGACGACCTCGCCTTCGGGCCGGACGACTTCGCCGCCGCAGACGGGACACGCCGACGGCATCGCAAAGACTTGCTCGCTGCCGTCGCGTTTGGATTCAATAACCTTGATGACTTTAGGGATAATTTCGCCCGATTTTTCAATCATCACGGTGTCGCCGATGCGTATGTCGAGGCGTTTGATTTCGTCCTCATTGTGGAGCGTGGCACGGGCCACTGTCGTGCCGGCCAGCAGCACGGGTTCGAGGTTCGCCACCGGCGTCAGAGCGCCCGTGCGCCCGACCTGCACGGAAATCGAAAGCAGCCGCGTGGTGGCCTGCAACGCGGGATATTTGTAGGCGATGGCCCAACGCGGATACTTGCCTGTTGTGCCGAATTCGTCTTGCAGCGCGGTGGAATTGATCTTGACGACCACGCCGTCAATCTCGTAATCCAACGACTCGCGCACTTCTGCCATCTGGTTACAAAACTCAATCACCTCGTCCATCGTGGCACAAAGGGCGCGGTGCGGATTGACCTCAAACCCCGCAACTTGCAGCCAAGCAAAGATTTCCCAATGCGTGGCAAAAGCCTTGCGCGGCCCGGCCCAAACATCGTAAGGGAAAAACGCCAACCGCCGCGAGGCCACAATCGCGGCGTCGAGTTGGCGCATCGTGCCCGCCGCCGCGTTGCGTGGATTGGCGAAACGCTTGCCCGTCTCTTCAGCCACAGAATTGATGTCGGCAAAGACGGAGCGCGGCATATAGGCTTCGCCGCGTATTTCCAGAACATCGGAATTTAACACGGGGACACGGGGGCACGGAGGCACGGAGATAATTTCATCAAATAAGCCGCCCTGTTTTTCTTCTTCTCTGTGTCTCTGTGTCTCCGTGCCTCCGTGTTGAATTCTTGCAGGTATCGCGCGAATGGTGCGCACGTTCTGCGTCACGTCGTCGCCGCGTTGCCCGTCGCCGCGTGTGGCCCCGACCTGCAAGGCCCCGTTTTCGTAGTGCAGCGCGAGCGAGAGGCCGTCAATTTTGAGTTCGGCGACATACTGAAATTCGCGTCCGTCGGCGAGTTTGCGGCAGCGTTCGTCAAAGGCGCGGAGGTCGTCAAAATCGTAACTGTTATCCAGAGACATCAACGGCACGCGATGGACAAACTCCGCAAAAGCCTCGGCGCGGCTCTCGCCCACGCGCTGCGTGGGCGAGTCGGGCGTGATTAAATCGGGCCGCGCCGCCTCCAACGCCTTCAAACGCGAGATGAGCGCGTCATACTCCGTGTCGGAAATCTCCGGCGCGGACTTTTGGTAATAAAGCTCATCGTGACGCCGTATTTCGGCGCGCAGTTCTTCGATTTCGAGTTCGGGAAATAGTGACAAAGCGGTCTGCTTCTCCTTGTGTTATAATCCGCCCACATCATAGCCGAAAGCGTCGGCCAGGAGAAATACCGATATGGCGTACAGCAGTTTCAAAACCTTGCACAAAGCCAAGACTGAGTTGGGCTTAGTGTTGCAAGAGAAGCGTAACCTTTTCCGCGAAGTGCCGGAATTAGCCGCGAGCGAACGATTGCAGGAAACATTAGAAGAAAACGTGCCGTTGGCCTTAGCCAGCAACAGCGAAAAGGCGCGTTCGGAGTTAATCATTGCGCCAGTCTTGTTGGAGGTTTGGCGGCGTTTGGACGGGCGTTTCAGCTTTTTCTCCGGCATTGAGTTTAAGATAGATCCGGCACGCGGCTTGGGCGGCTATTGCGACTTTATTCTCAGCAGCGACAGCGAGCGGTTATTTATCGCGGCCCCCGCCTTTATGTTAGTCGAGGCCAAAAACGAAAGCCTCAAGGGTGGTCTGGGCCAGTGCGTGGCGGAGATGTACGCGGCGCAAATCTTCAACGAACGCCAGGGCGTGGAACGCGAATACATCTACGGCACTGTCACTTCCGGCACCAATTGGCAGTTTCTCCGGCTCAAAGGCAACATCGTCGAGATTGACCTGAGCGAGTATTACTTGGTGCAAATTGACAAAATCCTCGGCCTCATCGCCCTGACCGTGAGTTAGCCGCCCGCGCCGCCAAACAAAAAGGGCGACCAATGGCCGCCCGTAAGTTATTGATTTTAAGCGGGAGACGAGGATTGAACTCGCAGCCTTCAGCTTGGGAAGCTGTTGCGCTACCATTGCGCCACTCCCGCGTTCCACTTCAAAATAGCCACTTGCGCGGCGGCTGTCAACTATTCCAGGTAGCGTTTCATTAGTTCATCCCAACGGCCTTGCGCTTGCAGAATCAGGTCGGTGACTTCGCGCACGGCCCCCGCGCCGCCGTGTAATTGCGTGACGTAATGCGCGGCGGCGCGGGTTTCCGGCACGGCGTCGGCGACGGCAACCGCGAACCCGACGCGACGCATGAGCGGGATGTCCGTCACATCGTCGCCTACGAACGCGCATTCGTCCGGCGCGACGCCCGCCGCCGCCAAGATTTCCGTGAAATCAACGATTTTGTCGTGCGTGCCTTGCCGCACAAAGCTGATGCCCAAATCCTGGGCGCGGCGCGTGACGGCGGACGACGCGCGCCCCGAAATAATGCCGGAACGCAGACCGGCGCGGTGCAACAAAACCAACCCGTGCCCGTCGCGTGTGTGAAACGATTTATACTCGTCGCCGTTGTCGAGCAAGGTGATGCGCCCGTCGGTCAGCACGCCGTCGCAGTCTAAAAGTAGCAGTTTAACGCGGGCCGCGCGTTGTTCAATGGTTAGGTTTGGCATGAACAGAATTAATTGGCAGAAGAAGAATTTAACACGGGGACACGGAGACACAGAGGCACGGAGAAAACATAAATCCGGTTATCCGCTTGTGTTTCGCCTTTATTCCCTTGGGCTAATTTCTTTACCCGCTTTTCTTCCCCGTGTCTCTGTGTCTCCGTGTCTCCGTGTTAAATTCCTAACGAACTTCAAACAGTTCAACCCGCGCCAGTTTCCAGCCGCCGCCCACGCGGGCGAGGGTATAAACCGCCGTGCCGGATTGCTCTTTGCCGAGCGTTTTGGTGTCGAGGTAAACGTCGGCGACAATGCGGTTGGCGTCGCGCTGTTCGGTGCGTAAGACTCTTGTTTGCCAGATTTCCGGCTGGCTGCCGACTAGACCTTTGGCAAAATCAACCAATTCGCCGGCGAGAATAAGCGGGTCGAGTTCCTGTTTGCGGCCTGTTTTGATGGCGGCGTCAAGCTGCGTGATGAAGGCTTTGGCCGATTCGTCAATAGTCGCGCCGGCGTCCGTCTTGACGCGAGCGTTGCGGGCCGCCAATGTCGCGGCATATTCGGCGTCGGCGCGCACGGCTTCGCTGTAACGCTTCACGGCTTCCGCGTTTTGGTTACGCCGCGCCGACGCATCGCCCAAACCAAGCGCGGCCCAGGCTTCGGCCCAGGCCGTCGGCAATTTCTCGTCTAACGCGGCGCGGTATTCCTTTTCGGCGTCGGCGTCGCGGTTTTGCGCTTGCAGGGCGCGGGCCAGATAAATCCGCGCCTCCAAGAAACGCGGGTTAAGCGTTAAAGCATCGCGGGCCGCTTTTTCCGCCAGCGCGTAATCTTGCCGGTTATAGAGCGTGATGATGTCGAGTTGCGCGTCTTCTCCGAGCTTCACGCGGGGCGCGGCGTCGTTGGCGTAATCAAGTTGCGGGTAATACTTTTCGGGGTCAACTTCGACCCGCACAACCTTGTTCACGGTGTTAAAAACGGCCTCGCCAAACTCTTTCGCGGGGATGTTGGTTTCAACCGCCAACCGTTCGCCCTTGTCGGTCAGCGCCGCTACGGAAACCGTGAGCGGATAAGCGGCTGTGTTGCGCAAGGCGGTAACCCATTGCGCGCCTTTGGCTTGCGGCAAACCGGCGAGTAAATCAAGCGAGGTCGGTTCGTTAAATTGTTGGTCGAGAATGGCGCGCACCGTGTCGCCGCCGCGTTTATTTAGCGCGTCGCGCACTTGCGCCAGCATGAGCCCGTTGAAATCACCCGCCGCTTTGGACAATTGTTCGCGCATTTGCGCCAGAAAAACGTCACGGCCCAGCAAACGTTCGGCCAGCCGCCAAACCATCGCGCCTTTGTAAGCCGTTGAAGTGAAATAAGTTCCGTCCAACGGCGTGGTTAAAGCGAGCGGGGCCTCGTTGACCGCCACGCGCCGGTGCGCCGCGCGTCCGCGTTGCCATTCGGCGTCGGCGGCGTCTTTGCCAAACTGTTTTTCCAGAAAGAGCAACGCCAGATAGCGCGTAAACCCATTGCGCATGACGCCCACACCTTCGCCGCGCAATGCTGCGGGCGCGTCAGACCACATCTGCGCGACGGCTTCCGCAACCTGTAAAGCCGTTGCCGCGTCTAACTTAGCCGTCTGGAACGCCGCCGGATTCAATAACAACGCCCCGCCGCCGCTAAAACCACCACCGCTATTAACTTCGACCAAACGGATAGGCGCATCGCCGCCGTTGCCCAGCAAGACGCTGTAAAAACTGCGGGCTGCGTTCGCCAACTCCAGTAATTCTTTCGCACGCGCTTGCGCCGCCGCGTCCGAGCCTTTGAAAAGATAGGCCGAGGCGTTGGTTCCTTCAACTTTATCCCAACTTCCCGCCACGAAAAACGGCTGCCCGAATGACGCGATTTCCGCGCTGTTGGCGTTCAGTTTGCCTGGCGCCAGGAGCGTTTCGCCCGCGCCTAAACCGTTGACGCTAATACGCCAGGGCGCAACGTCGGCCCCGCGCGGCGCGTATATCGTGTTAGGCGCGGGATACCAGGCTGAGACGGGTAAGAACTGGCTGCCCAAAGGCGATAAAGTGGCAGTCCCTTCATTTTTGGCAACCGGCAAATTGTAGTCGAAAACCACTTCGGCCACGCCGCCGGGCGCAACCTGCGCGGGCAAAGTCACGGTGACACGCTGCAAACTGCCGCGCGGTTCGGGCGAGAGACGAAACGAAGCCGTCGCGCCGCCCACCGTCACGCCTTTGATTTCCGCCTTAGGATTGATGCGCGTGGTAAGCGAAAGGCCGTTGCCGCGCCCGACATTGCGCACCGTCAGCGTGGCTTGCGCATTAAGCAACCGTGACTGGTTAAGATTGACCGCCACGTCAAACCGCGCCGCCAACCAAGCCGCCTGCGCCGGTTCCTGCGCCCGGAGCGGCGCGTTTAGTAAAATAATGAGTAGTAGAAGGCTAAAAAAATTCATCATCGTTGCTGTCATACACCAAACGCGCCCCAAGCGCAAAGGCAAGTTGCTACGGTTTCCGGTTAGAAATCGTCCAATTGCCCCCGCTCTTCATTGCCACAACTTCTATCAGGAAACCAGATGAGACAGCAGCTAAGAAGCGCGCCGCCAAGTTTTCGTTGGCTTTGCCTAAACCGAAGGCGTGTAACTTAAATCCGCGCGGTAACGCAGCAGTTCGCTATGGGTTGACTGAATGATAGGGGCCACGTCCTGGCTGTTGATGAAGAAATCCAAAACCGCCGTCGGGCCTCGGTCTGGATATTGCATATCGGAGAGCTTCTCCAATGGAACCCAGAGAATGAAAATTGTTTGCGGCCCGCCGTTGTAGAGGCGATAGACGGCGTAATTGCGGGGCTGCCGTCCCTTAATGTAAGCTTCGCGGGTAGTCGCCAAGATGCCCTCAAAAGCACTTTCTTTGCCCGGCGCAATGCGAAAATAACGCACTTCAACGAAATTAGTCGGCGGCGATTCTTCCCAAAAAGGATTGCGGCCCAGACCAGGTAAACCGACAAAAAAGGCGTTATCCTCTATTTTCGCCGTCGGAAAATAGAAGGCCAGACTGTTGTTCACGCTATTTTCGCTGTCAAACTCTTCCAACAGCCGCCCGAAAGTGCCGCCCGTGAAGCCTCCGGCACGCGGGCCGGTATTGATTTGCCAAGTGTGCCAGATGAATCTATCGCGGGCTTCGCGCCGCGCCCGTAGGTAGCTGCGATAATCATCCTGAACAAGGCTGGCGGTCATATTTTCTCTCGGCGTGACGGTAAATATCCGTTCCATGAGACGCGCTTGGGCTGACACGGTAATCCGGCAGCAAAGGCACAGTAAAACGAGTGCGAGTTTCATTTAGGTTGTTTCTCCTCACATGGTTGCACGCGCGAAACGATTAAAGGTTCATTTTTTTGCCAACCAGAACATGGATGTCGTGGAGCGTGTGGAGCAAGGGGCCGAAGCGTTTGAGGGGCAACATATTGGGGCCGTCGGAAGGCGCAACGGCGGGGTTGTCGTGGACTTCCATAAAGACCGCGTCCACGCCGCACGCGACGCCGGCGCGGGCCATTGGTTCGATGTATTCGGGTTGGCCGCCCGTCGCCTGGCCCAGACCGCCGGGCAGTTGTAAAGAATGGGTTACGTCGTAAACCACCGGCACGCCGAACGAGCGCATGATGGGGAACGAACGCATATCCACGACGAGATTGTTATAACCAAAACTTACGCCGCGCTCGGTCAACATGATGCGTTTGCCGCCCGCCGCCCGCGCTTTGTCCACGATATTTTTGGCGTCATGCGGCGAGAGAAACTGGCCTTTTTTCACGTTGACGACCCGGCCCGAACGCGCCGCCGCTACGATTAAATCGGTCTGGCGGCACAAAAACGCGGGTATTTGCAGTATATCCGCCACTTCCGCCACCGGCCCGACCTGCGTTGCGTCGTGAATATCGGTCAACACCGGCACGCCCAACTCGTCCTTGACGCGCTGTAAAATCGCCAAGCCTTCCATCATGCCCAATCCGCGAAAACTCTTGACAGAAGAGCGGTTAGCTTTGTCGAAAGATGATTTGTAAACAAAGTCCAGCCCCGCTTCACGCGCCCGCGCCGCGCATTCACGCGCCATCATTAAGGCGTGTTCCAGCGATTCAACCACACAAGGCCCGGCGATTATCGTTAAACGCCCGTCACCAAACGTCGCGTTTCCTACCTGAAAAGGTTCAATGTTCATAAAAAAAAATCCCGCCACAGCTTACACAAATCTCCGCGCGCGGCAAAGAAGCCGCGTCACATCTAGTGTAAACCGGACGGAATTTCCCTTGAAAAAGCTTAAATCACCAGTCGTTGTTAGCCGCTAGCGTTGCCGCAGAACCGGCGCGTCTTTCGCGTTGCTCGCCCGATGAAGCAGACACCTCGCCGGACGCAACCGGCGTCGGCGTTGGGCCGTAATGGAGCTCGCGGCGCGGGGCAACCTTGGGCGCAGTCACCCAATAATAACGGCCCGTTCCAGTTGGCGGGTTGGGCGTCACGGGTTGCGCGGTGGTTGCTGTTTCCTCCGGCGCAGAAGACGGGGCCGGACGATTAGCGCGGGCCGCTTTGACAGGCATCGTCGCTACTGCCGGCACAGTTTCCGCTTCTGCGGACGTCAAAGCCGGCCAGTTAATAAACTTTTGTGCGGGCCGACGGCTGGCGGCTAACGGCGCGAAGCCTTGGAGGGCCTCATTTTTCGCCACAAAAGCAGCTACATTTAAGCCGCCGTTGTTATCAAAGCCTATTTCTTCAATAAAGCTAAGTGTTTGCGCCGGCACTTTCGTCAGAAAATCCGTGCCACTGCTAAACGGTACACTTGAATAGACTTTCAGCAACTGACGAGCCGAAAGCCAACGGAAATCCGCGTACAATTCCGCGCCAAAGAATGTCAATACCGTCATAGAAGTGATGACGACACCGATAAAATTGGAACGGCGTTGTTGCCAAAAAGCGCGTGAAAGGCGGTAAAAAGCGCGGAAAAGACGGTAAAAGTAAAGTTTCTTGAAGTTAGAGACAAGATTGTTGAGAAACATAGGTGATGCGCTCGGGTTGGGGCTTTAACTGAGAAGACACTATCCCCTTGCAAAACAAGAAGCGGTTGTGTCCGCAGTCATAAAGTAAGGGGTTTGAAGCGCAGGAGTGGTTAGTATTGCCTAGGCAGATGGCACTACCTGACTAGAGTATAAAATACTTGTCTAAGCCAATGCAAGTGCGTTTTTCATTCTTAATTTGCAAATGTCCAGAGTTTTACTTGCGCGCGGGCCTAATACAGTTTGTGAAAGATGGCTAATTAAGCAGGTAAGTAGCAGGTCAAAAAAAAAAGACCCACATTGCAGAAGCCCGCGCTTTAGTTCGGGCGTAAAACATGGCACACTTGATGAAGTGCGTGTTTCTGCAAAATGATTGGTGGGTCAGGTTATTTTATTCGCTTATTTGACTACCAAGGCAGAAACGCGCACGTCAGTAAGCGTATCGTAGTCATTTCGCGCGAATGAGTTATGCGAAACTCCGGGTGACTTTACTAACGAAAGAGTTCGTCAACCGCCATGCGCCAGCCGGGGACGGCAGGTTCGGCTTCGGCCACATCGCCGCGACGGAAGATGACAGGCGTATCGGGCGCGTCATGGCGGTAAGATTTGATAACTTCGTCGCTCAGTAAATCAACGTCCCAAACAATCAGCGTGCCGGCGGCAAAGTAATCCCGCCGTTTGTCGCTCATCTCGCGTTCGGCGGCGCGTCCGTAATCGCCTTTGCTGCGGACTTCGGCGGCAAACACCGGGGCCGCCGGAAAGAAATTCATCTCGTCTTCCGGTATTTCGCCGACATACCAAGCCGCGTCAGGGCTAAAGGATTCGCGGCGGGGCAAATTGACTACGAAACCGGCGTTGTCGGGAGCGGCCAGGCCCTGGCTGTTTCTGCCTTCGTGCAACCGCAAACTTAAATAAATGTTGCTGCTGGCCCGGCTGGGCTTGATTCCGGTGGACATAAAGCGAACAATTTCTCCATTGATGAGTTCCGCTTTGCCTTTTTCGCGGTAAAGGTCGGCAATGGTTTCTCTGACTTTGACTAAGGTGCTCATAGCTACTTGACCTCGCTGCGGTTTGCCGCATATCCTGCGCCGTTTCAGCGTTGGCGCATATAATAAACGATTTGCCGCCGGCTGCCTAGACAATGATGAACCCATCGCCGATTGAATTTGAACTGCTGGCGCAAGAGGGCCAGGCCCGCGCCGGATTGCTACGCACGCGGCGGGGCGTCATAGAGACGCCCGTTTTTATGCCTGTCGGGACGGCGGGGACGGTCAAAGGCGTGCGCTTTGAGCAACTGGAAGCGCACGATATGGACGCCCGCATCATTTTGGGCAACACTTATCATCTATGGTTGCGGCCTGGCCCGGAAACCGTGAAAGCGTGTGGCGGTTTGCACAAATTCATCGGTTGGGAACGCGCCATGCTCACCGATTCGGGCGGCTTCCAGGTGTGGAGTCTCACCGATTTGCGGCGCATGAACGAGGACGGCGTCGAGTTTCGTTCGCACCTGGACGGCAGCAAAAAGTTTCTCTCGCCGGAAATCTCGATGGAAATTCAAGAGGCCCTCGGCGCGGAAATCGTCATGGCCTTTGACGAATGCCCGCCCGGAGAGGCAACGCATGAAACCGCGCAGAAAAGTCTCGCAATGACGGCGCGTTGGGCGCGGCGTTCGCGGGAAAGATTTGATGAATTGCAGCAAGGCAGTGGGCAGTGGGCAGTGGGCAGTGGGCAGCAAGAAGGAAGCCGCCAACCCCTCACCCCCAACCCCCAACCCCTCAGCGGAGCGCAAGCTCTTTTCGGCATCGTGCAGGGCGCGGCGCATCTGGATTTGCGGCGCGAGAGTCTGGCGCGGACGGTTGAAATTGGCTTTGACGGCTATGCGTTGGGTGGTTTGAGCGTGGGCGAACCCAAGCCTGTCATGTATGGCGTAATTGAAGAAATTGCGCCGTTGATGCCAGCGGACAGGCCGCGTTACCTGATGGGCGTCGGTACGCCGGAGGATTTGGTCGAAGCCGTCTGGCGCGGAATTGATATGTTCGATTGCGTCATTCCGACGCGCAACGGGCGCACGGGCCAGGCCTTCACATCACGCGGGAAAGTGAACATCAAAAACGCGCAATGGGCTCTTGATACGCGCCCGTTGGACGAAGATTGCGCGTGCAGCGTTTGTCAGAGGCACTCCAGGGCCTATCTGCGACATCTGTATATGGCGGGCGAAATGTTGGCGAGTATGCTGTTGACGCATCATAACCTTGCTTACTTCCTTGACACGATGCGGCGCGTGAGGCAATCTATCCGGTCTGGCGTTTTCACACAATTTCGCCGCGAATTTTTAGAGAGATACTCCGGTTAAGCCGTTAATTGCCGGTCATGGCTATAATGTCGTGCCAGGCAATAAAAAGAACGGGCAAAATCTTGTCATGGCAATAAATTATTTCCTTTTGCTGCAAAGCGGCAGCGCGATTTTCAGCTTTCTGCCAATCGCGTTGATGATTGGCGTCTTTTACTTTCTCATCATCCGTCCGCAACAAAAGCAACGCGCCGACTTGCAGGTAATGGTCGAAGCGTTGAAAAGCGGCGACAAAGTTGTCACCAGCGGCGGGCTTATCGGCGTTATTAAGCAGGTCAACAAAAACAGTTTCATCTTGCAAAGCGCGGACAAGGCCATGATTGAGGTAACACGCGCCGCCGTCGCGGGCCGTTATGACGGTGGAGAAGAAAAATAAGAGTTAAGCTTTAATTGTGAGTTATTTCTCACGGTTTCGCTATACCATTCACTAATTTATGAAAAGCAGTAATTGGAAACAGAGAGCAATTATTTCTCTTATCATCGCTTTGGTAGGGTTGTATCTGGTCATCGGCCCGCGCCGCAAACCTACGCGCCAGGATTTCACTTGGGGCGGCGTCAAGCAAAATCTGCAAGAGAACATCAAACTCGGACTTGACCTCAAAGGCGGTTCGCATCTGGTGATGCAGGTGCAAACGCCTGAGTATCTCGCCACACTTGCCGGAAATGAAGCCGGTGCGGTTGATAAAGCGGCGCAAGAGGGTGGATTCGCGGCAAAACCGGCGATTGGCTACCCTAAAACCGATGCTAAAGACGCCAACGGCCAGCCTGACGCGGCGGCGCGCGGCGGCGAACCGCGCATCGTTTTAGAGTTGAACGACGCTGCTAAAATCAAGGAAGTCCGCGATGCGGTGCAGAACAAAATCGGGGACAATTGGTCGCCATCCATCAATGGCAACGCCATAACCTGGACGCTCAATGCAACCGCCAAGCGCGTTTTAAGTGAACAGGCCGTTGAACAATCCATGACCATCATGGAAAGCCGCATCAATACGCTGGGCGTGGCTGAACCGACGTTACAACGGCACGGCGCGGCGGGCTCCAATCAAATCTTGCTGCAAATGCCCGGCATTACCGACCCTGAGCGCGTTAAAACTCTGCTTGTAGGTGAGGCCAAACTGGACTTAGTTCACGTCATTAGCGACGCCAGCCCTTTACCTGTCAAAACTTACGCGACGGAAGCGGAAGCCCAACAAACTATCGGGGCGACGCCCAACCGTGTAGTTAAACCATATTTTGAGCGGCCCGACCCAACCGCCGCCGCTGACGCCCCCAAAGTGCAGCAATATGTTGTTATTGAAACACCGGCGATTGTTGACGGCAGTTTGCTGCGTGACGCGCAAGCCGTATCGCGCGGGGCGGGCGGCACGTCTGATGCTTACCAAATCGCTTTTCAACTGAAACCCGCCGGAGCCGATAAATTCGGGACTTGGACTGGCGCGAACATTAATCAATACATGGGCGTCATGCTCAGTGGCGAGGTTAAATCCATCGCTTTCATCAAATCGCAAATCACCGATTCGGGCGAAATCAGCGGCAATTTCACCAAACAGGCCGCCGACGATTTGGCTTTAACCTTACGCTCAGGCGCGCTGCCGGCCACGATTAAATACATTGAAGAACGCACCGTCGGGCCGAGCCTGGGCGCGGATTCGATTAAAGCCGGCGTCACGGCATCGGCGGCGGGTTTGTTATTGGTTATCGCCTTTATGTTCTTTTACTATCGCGGTTCCGGCGTCAATGCCGTCGTCGCGTTGGTGCTCAACATGGTTCTGATGGTAGCCGCATTGGTTATCTTCAAGGCCACGCTGACGCTGCCGGGCATCGCCGGTATTATCTTGACAATCGGCATGGCGGTTGACTCCAACGTGTTGATTTTCGAGCGCATCCGCGAAGAGCTTGGATTGGGTGACAAGCCCTCAAAGGCTATTGATATTGGCTTTGCCAGAGCGTTTGTGACGATTATTGACACGCACGTCACAACTATTATTTCGTCACTGTTCCTGTTTTTGTTTGGCACCGGCCCGATTCGCGGTTTTGCCATTACCCTGGTCATCGGTTTGTTAATCAACCTGTTCACCGCCGTCTTTGTGTCGCGCACAATTTTCATGTGGCTGCTCAACCGCAAAGGTGAAAACATGGAGACGCTCAGTATTTAATGGAGAATGGATAATGGAGAATGGATAATAAAGCAGTTTGCTTTCTTCTCCGCGTGCCACAACTTGTTTTTATTCTCCATTTTCCATTCTCCATTCACCATTATTTCTTATGATTAAAGTATTTGAGAAAGTTAATATTAATTGGCTGGACAAACGCCGTCTATTCATTGGGGTTTCCATAGTGTTGATGCTGGCGGGTTTGGCTTCGGCCATTATTCGCCAGTTGTCGCCCGGTGGCACTGACGCCTTCAATTTAGGCGTTGATTTCAAGGGCGGCACGGTTGTTACCGTAAAATTCAAGCAACGCCCAACGTCTGACCAAATCCGCGCCGCATTGACGCAAAAGGGCGTTAATGACGCCATTATCCAACTTGACGCCGCCAAAAGCGACGAAATGCTGATACGTTTGCCGCAACAAGCTGAAAGTGAAACTGCGCCGGCGCAACCCGCTCCTAGCACTACGCCAGGGGCGGCGGTTTCCGCGACACCCGACGCAAAGGCCCAAGTTGACCCGGGCCGGTTGAAAGTAACTGAAGCGTTGAAAACTTTTGGCACAGAGCATAAATCTGACGAAATTGGCGGCGCGGCGGATGGTTACGCCATCGTCGGAACCGATGCCGTCGGCCCCGTAGCGGGCCAGCAATTGCGTAACCAAGCCATCGCGGTAACGTTGGCGGCGTTGGTTGGTATTTTGCTCTACATCGGCTTTCGCTTTGAATGGACTTACGGCGCGGCGGCGGTTATTGCCGTTTTCCACGACGTTTTAGTCACTTTGGGCGTTTTCTCTATCTTTCAGTGGGAAGTAAATCTGACGGTTATTGCCGCCCTTTTGACGCTCGTGGGTTTCTCGGTCAACGACACAATTGTAGTATTTGACCGCATCCGCGAAAATTTGAAGTTACGCCGCCGCGATACGCTTTACAACATCACCAACGATTCCATTAACCAAACTCTTTCACGCACCGTCATTACGTCGGGTTTGGTCTTTTTGTCGGTCTTGGCGATGGTTTTGTTTGGCGGCGAAGTGTTGCGCCCATTCTCCTTAGCTCTAATCGTTGGTATTGTCTTCGGCACTTATTCATCAATCGCCATCGCCAGCCCGATTATGGTTTGGTGGCAGCAACGGTTGGGTCGCACAATCGCCGGTTCAGTAGCCAATGAGGACGGCGCGCGCGCCCAAACGCGCACCCGCCCACGCGCTAAAGCAGTATCATCACGGTAAGTAAACGAACGCCTTTAGCTTCGTATCTACTTGTGCAATATGAAGCTAAAGGCAATGATAGGTGACGGTATAAATTAGTTTTGTCCGGTAGTAAGTAAAATTTACTGCCGGACTTTTATTTTTGACGTTTTTAGCTTGACTTTGTTATAGGTTGAATACTAGACTGCGCCCGTTGCTGGTCAATTAGAGATTTCAAGTTCTTGCCCTATTCTCAATTTCTACACTTTGAGTGTGGTACAAGTCTGGAACTAATGACCCCATCCGGCAATTAACTCAATTGTGCTGCATGGGTGAGAAAGTTTCATTGGCGACTGCTTGGAATTTATTCAAGTCGCTTCGTTTGCCTTCACTAATTTTAGTGAAAATTCGGTGAACGTAGGGCGCATAGTAACACTATAAATTTTCAGCTTTTGTACCTCTGACTCCTTTGGCACCGGATAGCGAGGAAA
>JAYVJN010000077.1:0-5788 GCA_043769325.1 Acidobacteriota bacterium | reverse complement strand
AAGCGGTTACGCCGCATAAACGCGCGTGCCGACAGCCAAATCGCCTTGCACGGCGCGGATAATGTTTCCGTTATGGCGCATATTGAAGACGATGATGGGCATTTTGTTGTCCATACACAGGGAAATAGCCGAGGCGTCCATCACTTTTAACTGCTTTTCCAGCACTTCCTGGTATGTAACCTCATCATAGCGCACGGCATTCGGGTCTTTCATCGGGTCGGCGGTGTAGATGCCATCCACTTTGGTCGCCTTGAAGATAGCGTCAGCCTTGATTTCCACCGCGCGCAGGGCAGCGGCAGAATCCGTCGTAAAATAAGGATTACCCGTGCCGGCGACGAAAATTACGACGCGGCCCTTCTCCAAGTGGCGCGTGGCGCGACGATGAATAAAGGGTTCGGCGAGTTCGGGGATGTCAATGGCGGACATCACGCGGGTAAAGACGTTCAGTTTTTCCAGCGCATCGGCTAAAACAACGCCGTTCATTACCGTCGCCAGCATTCCGATATAATCCGCGCTGGAACGGTTCATGCTGCCCGCGCTTTTGGAAACGCCGCGAAAGATGTTGCCGCCGCCGACAACAACCGCTACCTCAACGCCTAAATCGCGCACGGCCTTGATTTCTTCCGCTACCGCTTTGGCGACTTCGGTGTCAATACCGTAATTCTGCGCGCCCATCAGGGCCTCGCCCGAAATTTTCAACAGCACGCGCTTATAAGCCGGCGCGGTTTTCGCTTGTAAAGACATCTTTGAAAGGCTAAAGGCTAAAGGGTAAAGGATAAAGGGAAATCGGAGTTTGATTTATCCCTTAGCCTTTATCCTTTATCTTTGTTAGTTGGCTCCACCCATCATGGAGGCGACTTCGCCGGCAAAATCGTCGGCGCGTTTTTCCAGGCCTTCGCCCATCTTGTAACGGCTGTAACGGCGAATGGAGATTTTTTCACCTGTCGAGGCAATCTTTTCCGTGACCAATTCGCCGATGGTTTTGGCCGAGTCTTTGACGAAGGGTTGGTCAAGCAAGACATTCTCTTCGTAAAACTTATTGACGCGGCCTTCAATGATTTTGTCAATTACTTCTGCCGGTTTATTGGCGTTTTTGGGGTCGTTTTTGAGTTGCTCGCGCAGGATTTCCCGCTCTTTGTCCAACACGTCCGCCGGCACTTCTTCGCGTGTGCCATAGCGCGGTTCGGAAGCTACGATGTGCATCGCCACGTCTTTTACAAGTTGCTGAAACTCTTCGCCACGCGCCACAAAGTCGGTTTCGCAATTGATTTCCACTAACACGCCGACCTTGCCGCCCATATGTATGTATGAACCCACCGCGCCTTCGGCGGCCACGCGGCCCGCTTTTTTACCCGCCGAAGCCAGGCCGCGCTTACGCAGCCATTCAATCGCGGCTGTTTCGTCGCCGTTATTTTCGGTTAAAGCTCTTTTGCATTCCATCATGCCCGCGCTGGTCTTTTCGCGCAGGGATTTTATTCCACTTGTGGTAACTTCTGCCATGATTACTCCCTAAACACTGTAAATGTGAAATCTGCGCTTCTGGCTTGAATCTAGCCGCGCAAATCTAAAGTCGCAAAATCACAAAAACGCGCAGCCCGGCGGAGAGTCCGCAGAAGCTGCGCGTGCGGATATGTTTATTAAACTAATTAGCGACGCTGACGGCTTCGTCCGTGTCTTCACCGGTTGCCTCAGCCGCAGGAGTTTCCACCGCCACTTCTTCGGCAACCGCCTCAGCCTCCGCTACAACCGGCACGGGCGCGGATTCCGCTGCCACGACCTCGGCTACAACTTCCGCTGCCGCGACTTCGGCTACAACTTCCGGCGCAACTGCTGTTTCCGCAACTTCTACAAGCGGCGCGGCTTCGGCTACAACTTCTGCCGGCGTTTCAACCGCGACGGCGTCCGCTTCTTTACGGCGGCGGCGTTTGTTATCGCCGGTTGTTTCTGCCGTCTCTTCCGATGCCATCATCGCGGCTTCATCGGCTGCGCCTTCGGTGTTCAGTTGTTGGCCTTCCAACACGGCGTCCGCAATGCGCGAAGCAAAGAGGCGCACCGCGCGTAGCGCGTCATCGTTGCCGGGAATAATCCAATCCACGCCTTCGGGCGAGCAATTGGTGTCAACTACCGCGACAACCGGAATACCCAAACGATTCGCTTCTTTGACGGCGATGTCTTCTTTACGCACGTCAATAATGAACAGCGCGTCCGGCAGACGGTTCATATTTTTGATGCCGGCTAAATTCTTGGTCAGAATTTCGCGCTGACGATCGCGTTGGATGCGCTCTTTTTTAGTTAGCTTTTCGTAGCGGCCGTCAACCTGCATCGCTTCCAGGTCTTTGAGTTTTTTGATGGATTCGCGCACCGTTTGGAAGTTAGTCAACAACCCGCCGAGCCAGCGATTGTTGATATAGTACATCCCGCAGCGTTCGGCTTCTTCCTTGATTGAGTCCTGCGCCTGGCGTTTGGTGCCGACGAATAATACGGTTCGTCCGCGTTCCTGCGCCGCCAACCCTTGCACAAACTGAAGCGCGTCGCGGAACATACGCTGCGTTTTTTGCAAGTCAATAATATAAATCCCGTTGCGCTCGCCAAAGATGTACTCTTTCATCTTTGGATTCCAACGCCGTACCTGGTGGCCGAAGTGAACACCGGCCTCCAGCAGTTCTTTCATTGTAACAGTAGGCAAACTGCACTCTCCTTAGTGAATTGGTTAATGTACTCGCCCCGGCGATTGCGGAATGCGGATTGCGGAATGCGGATTTGAAACCGTTTGGCAAACCGCCCCAACCAATTCCGGCAGGGCAATGGGATGTGAAAACGGAGAGAAGAAAGAGGGCTGGCAGATGAATAATCCGCAATCCGCAATCCGCAATCCGCAATCGAATTATCGTTTCGAGAACTGGAAGCGTTTGCGCGCGCCCTTTTGACCGTATTTCTTGCGTTCCTTTTGGCGCGGGTCACGGGTCACGAAACCGGCGTGCTTGAGCGCGGGCCGGAGTTCGCCGTTGAATTCCATCAAAGCGCGGGTGATGCCATGACGCACCGCGCCCGCCTGACCCGCCGGGCCGCCGCCGCTCACATTAACGAGAATGTCGAATTTATTCGCGCTTTCAGTCAGTTGCAGGGGTTGACGGATAATCATCTGCAAGGTTTCGTTGGGAAAGTATTCCGCGAAAGTCTTACGATTGACCGTGATTTGACCGTTGCCAGGACGCAGATAAACGCGGGCTGCCGCCGTTTTGCGCCTTCCAGTGCCGTAGTATTGTGTATCAGCCACAATTATTTATCCTTACTTTGGTTGCTATTGGCCTTTATTTGAAGGTCAATACTTGGGGTTGCTGCGCCTTATGCCGATGCTCGGCGTCAGCGTAAACTTTCAACTTCTTCGCCATCGCGCGGCCCAGTTTAGACTTGGGCAACATACCTTTGACCGCCGATTCGAGAATGCGCTCAGGGCGCTGCGTCATTTGGACGCGGGCCGAAATCTCGCGCAAGCCGCCGGGGTAAAGCGTATGCCAGCGATACATTTTCTGCTCCGCTTTATCGCCGGTAAAAACCGCTTGGCGGGCATTAATAATGACGACATGGTCACCCATATCTAAAAACGGCGTCCATTGCGGGTTGTTTTTGCCCGACAAAATACGCGCCACTTCCGTCGCCAAACGCCCGACGGTTTGCCCCGCCGCGTCCACAACATACCATTTGCGGTTTTCGCTCAAACCGACACCGCTCGGAAAATAGGTTGACATATAGATAGATAACTCTCTCAAGTTTAAGCGTTCAAAACGCGAACGGCTAGAATATCGAAACATTTACGGGCTTGTCAAGCCGTGTTTCGCGGTTCGCGGCGGGTTGGCGCGCTGACAAGCGGCTCTTAAAGCGGTTTCTCAACTACTTTTCCACAGGCTAACGCAAGGTTTTCCACAGTTTCTGTGGAAAACGCTCAAGTAACTTGTGGAAAACTATAGAAAAGCCGTAAATTTTGTGTGGAACACGTCAAAACTCAGATTACCGTCGTAACGATTTCTTTAATGCTGCGTTGCAATTCGCGGTCATCCGTGATGGGTGAGCAGAGCGCGACTTCGGCGGCGGCGATGGGCGAGATGCCCCGCGCGATGAGTTGGCCGGCGTAAATCAAGAGGCGTGTCGAGACGCCTTCTTCCAGGCCGTGACCGCGCAAGTTTCGCACTTTCTGGCCGATAACGACCAAATCGCGGGCCGTGCCTTCGTCAATGCCGCCTTCGCGGGCGACGATTTCCGTTTCCAAATCGGCGGGCGGGTAATCAAATTCGAGCGAGACGAAACGCTGGCGGGTGGATTGTTTGAGGTCTTTGAGGATGGATTGATAGCCTGGATTGTAGGAAACCACGAGCATAAATTCGGGCGGCGCGTCCAAAATCGTGCCGCGTTTTTCGATGGGTAGGCGGCGGCGGTCATCCGTGAGCGGATGAATTATGACGACGGTATCTTTACGCGCTTCAACAACTTCGTCCAAATAACAGATGGCGCCGCTACGGACGGCTTTCGTCAGAGGCCCGTCGTGCCAGACGGTTGTGTCGGCTTCCAGCAAAAAGCGTCCAACTAAATCCGTCGCCGACAAATCTTCGTGACAAGCGACGGTTATCAACGGACGCTGTAAACGCCACGCCAGATGTTCGACAAAGCGCGTCTTGCCGCAACCCGTCGGGCCTTTGAGCATGACGGGCAAATGTGCCGCATACGCCGCTTCAAATAATTCCACTTCGCGCCCGACAGCCAGATAATAAGGCTCTTGCGCGGCTTTATACTCTTCGATGGCTAATTCAGTCATCAATTGTTACCCATTGAATTTATTACGATACCGCCAGCGCATGGTTACTGGCTTGATGCAGAACAGACGTAGCTAAAACCTATAAAACGCCGTAAACGAGCACTCACTTTACTCAAGTTCCCGGCTTTAGTAAATAATTAGCCCTACGTTTTTCCCTCAGCGCAAGAAAGTTATCGCCGGACGAGTGCGGTGCGGAATTCGCGTGGCGACAAACTGGTGGCCTGGCGAAAGGCTTTGGTGAAATGGCTGGGGCTGGCATAGCCGACGCGGGCGGCGATTTCGGTAACGCTGAGGTCGGTTTCGGCCAACAAATTCTGGGCGCGGGCGGCGCGTAAACTCGCCAGGTAAGCGTGAGGCGTGGCCCCCATCAGTTTTTTGAAGAGCCGTGCAAAGTGAAAGGGCGAAATGTATGCCGCCGCCGCCATTTCGTCGAGCGAAACGTCTTCGGCCAAACGTGCGTGCATCAGTTCGACGGCGCGGCGGATGCGCCGGTCAACTAAACCAACGCGCGATAATTCCACGTCGGGCGCACGGCGCACATTGGCGTAATGGCGCAACAAATGAAGCGTTAATTGTTCGACTAACGCCGCGATAAACGCCTCGTGGCCGGCGACGGCGTGGGTCAATTCTTCTGTTAGTTCATGCGCCAGACGCGCCAGACGCGCATCATTCTCCACCGCCGGCACGCGCCACGCGACCAGCCCGTGCGCGTTGGTAAAACCGGCCCGCACCGCGCAATCCAAGACAAACGCGGGCGTTAGCGTGACCCACAAATGAGCCGTTGTGATTGGTTCGTTGTCGTCGGTTTCGTGTGGGTTAAATAATTGCGCGGGCGCGGCTTGCGGCAAGGGAAAGAGCACCGCATAGTCGGGCCGCGCCTCATCGCGCCAGGCCTGGCGGCGCAGGTAGAGCGCGTAAGTCGGGCGCAGAAATATCCGTTCAGTGTCGAGGCCCATCGCGCCGATTCAGCCACGAACG
>JAYVJN010000076.1:0-10034 GCA_043769325.1 Acidobacteriota bacterium | reverse complement strand
TTTCACCCCAACGCGGACGGCGCAGCTCTCGGCGCGACCACCCACACGGACTTTCGTTTACTTGCCTCTTTGGTGCGTAACCTGCACGATGGCGGCGTTTACCTGAACCTGGGTTCGGCGGTTGTGATGCCGGAACTGTTTCTTAAATCCGTCACGCTGGTGCGCAATCTGGGCTACCCGCTCGGCAATTTCACCACCGCTAACTTCGATTTCATTCAACACTACCGCCCGCTCACCAACGTCGTGCGCCGGCCCACCGCCGACGGCGCAGGGCGCGGCTACGCTATCACCGGACACCACGAAATCATGATTCCCTTGCTGGCGGCGGCGATTCTGCACGCGAAAGATTTATAAACACCAAGAAAATAATCTGCGGAACACGCAGAACACCCAGAAAGAAATCCTTTTCCGTGTGTTTCGCGTGTTCCGCAGACTATTTTATGTTCTTAGCCGAAGATGTCGCGCACTTTGCCCATGAAGCCGCGTTCTTCTTCTTCGCCTTCGATTTCGGAGAGTTCTTCCAGTAGTTTGCGCTGTTCGCGGGTCAGGTTTTTCGGGGTCACTACGGTGACGGCGATGAATAAATCGCCTTTGCCGCGCCCGCCGAGGATTGGCATCCCGAAGCCGCGCATACGAAAGACCGTGCCGGTTTGTGTGCCGGCGGGGGCTTTCAGTTCCTGCGCGCCGTCCAGCGTTTGCAGCGGCAGCGTCGCGCCGAGAGCCGCTTGCGTGAAGGTTAAAGGCAGGGAAGCGTAGAGGTTGGCCCCTTGCCGCTCGAAATCCTGATGCTCTTTGACGAGAATAACGACATACAAATCACCGTTGGGGCCGCTGTTGGGGCCGGCCTCGCCTTCGCCTTGCAAGCGCATCCGCGAACCGGTTTCGACGCCCGCCGGAATTCTTACTTCGACCTCTTTTTGCTTCTCTACGCGGCCCTCTCCCTGGCAATCGCCACAGGGCGAAGTCACTACGCGGCCCGTGCCGCGACAGTGGCCGCAAGTGCGCGCGACGGAAAAGAACCCTTGTTGAAAACGCACTTGGCCCGTGCCGCGACAGGTCGGGCAGGTGTCGGGTGTGCTGCCGTCGGAAGTGCCTTGCCCGGTGCATTTGCCACAGGTTTCCAGGCGTGGAATTTTTATTTTTGCGGTTAACCCCGCCGCCGCTTGTTCCAGCGTGACTTCCAAATCGTAGCGCAAATCCGCGCCGCGATTGGCGGCTCCGCGTCCGCCGCCGCCGAAAACATCGCCGAAGCCGAAAATTTCACTCAGTAAATCTTCCAGGCCGCCAAAGCCGGCTGCGCCATAGTTTGCGCCCGCGCCCGCGCCAGAGACGCCGGCGTGTCCGAGACGGTCGTAACGCTGCCGTTGGTCAGTGTTGGAAAGCACCGAATAGGCTTCGGCGGCTTCCTTAAAGCGTTCCTCCGCTTCGGTATCGCCGGGATTTTTGTCGGGGTGGTAACGCACGGCCAGACGCCTGTACGCGCTCTTTAACTCTTGCTCGGTGGCGCTGCGGCTGACGCCGAGAACTTCATAATAATCGCGTTTACTCATAAAAAAGGTGGTGCGCCGCCCGTTGCGGCCCAAAGAGCTAGTTATAAACGTCATTGCCCGTAAGAGCAAGCACGCAACAAAAAGAGCGTCCGCGTTAATGGCGGACGCTCTTTTCTTTGGTTCACAAAGGCGCGTTGGTTAGACCGCGCTTTTTTCTTCAACTTGCTTATTGAGCGGCGCGGTGCCCATGTTGAGCATGGCAAAGGTAAGTTGGTTTGCCAGTTGTTCAACTTCACGCAGAGCGCGTTGGATTTCCGCCGTATCTTCCGAATGGGTGGCTTCTTCGGCTACCACAAAGACGCTTTTGCCGTTGTTGCGTTCAGTATCGGAAAGCATATGCCCGAACTCGGTGAAGGTGCGTTGCGTGTTGCGGAAAAGGCTGTCCAATTTATTGCGCGAACTGATAATTTCTTTCAGTTGGCGGTCAGTTTCAATCGAAGACGCGGCATCCGTGATGAGACGGTCAATTTCATCCGGCGAGAGGCCGGAAGTAGGCGTGATGCGCATCTCCTGTTTGCGTCCGGTGGAGCGGTCTTGCGCCGAAACATTAACGATGCCGTTAGCGTCAACTTCAAATATGACTTCGATTTGCGGCACGCCCCGCGGAGACTCAGGAATGCCGACCAACTCGAATTTGCCGAGGCTGCGGTTGCCTCGCGCCACTTCGCGTTCGCCTTGTAAAACGTGGATTTCCACCGAAGCCTGGTTGTCCACCACAGTCGTAAACGTCAGATTATTGCTGAGGGGAATCGTCGAGTTGCGCTCAATGATTTTGGTGAATAAACCGCCGCGCGTCTCTAAGCCTAACGAGAGCGGCAGCACATCGAGCAGCACGATGTCTTTGACTTCGCCGGTCATCACGCCGCCTTGCACGGACGCGCCCATCGCCACCACTTCGTCGGGGTTAATTTCAAACGAAGGCGGTTTGCCAAAGATTTCTTCAACTGTGCGGGCGATAACCGGCGAACGGGTCTGGCCGCCGACGAGAATCACCTTGTCTATGTCATATGGCTGTAACTTCGCGTCCCATAAGGCTTTCTGGCACGGCTCAATGGTTTGTTCGACCAAATCGGACACCAATAACTCGAATTCATCGCGGGTCAGCGATTTGCTCAAATGCTTGGGGCCGGATTCGTCAGCCGCGATAAAAGGCAGATTAACGCTGGTTTCAGTGACGGACGAGAGTTCGCATTTGGCGCGTTCGGCGGCTTCTTTCAGGCGTTGCAGCGCGAGTCGGTCTTGCTTGAGGTCAATGCCGGTCTCTTCCTGAAAGCTTTTGACCATCCAATCAATGATTCGTTCGTCGAAATCTTCGCCGCCTAAAAAGGTGTTGCCGGAGGTCGAAAGAACTTCAAACACGCCGTCGTTCATTTCCATGATGGAAATGTCGAACGTGCCGCCGCCCAAATCGTAAACCGCGATGCGTTCGGATTCGGTACGGCCCAAACCATATGCCAGGGCCGCCGCTGTCGGTTCGTTAATGATACGTTCGACATTAAGGCCCGCGATTTTACCGGCGTCGCGGGTCGCTTGCCGTTGTGTGTCGTCAAAATAGGCCGGAACCGTGATGACGGCGTCGCTGATGGGTTCGCCCAAGAATTCTTCCGCCGCCGCTTTCAATCGTTGCAGCACGATACTGGAAATCTCCGGCGGGCTGTAAATACGGTTTTGCACACGGATGCGGGCGTCGCCGTTGGGCGAATCCACAATCTCAAACGGCGCGTTGCCTTTCATGCGTTGCACTTCGGGCGAATTAAACTTGCGCCCGATGAGCCGTTTGACGCCGTAAACCGTGTTCGTAGCGTTGGTTACAGCCTGGCGTTTAGCGATTTGCCCGACCAGCCGTTCCCCTTTATCGGTGAAACCCACCACGCTTGGCGTAGTGCGTCCACCCTCTTTGTTGGGGATAATCTGCACCGAGCCGCCTTCCATCACGGCGACGCAGCAGTTTGTTGTGCCTAAATCTATACCAATTACTTTGCCCATAATAGTAAGGAGGAAAACTGAGGTTTGAAAAATAAATAATTAACTTTCACCAGCGGGGGATGAAACTGAGGTTTGTGCAGCCACTTTGACCATTGCGGGGCGCAGCAGGCGTTGGCCTAACTGATAACCGCGTAAGATTTCCAGCGTAACTGTATGCGGAGGAAACTCATCGGTAGTTTCGAGGGCTACCGCTTCGTGGACTTCGGGGTTGAATGGCTGACCCACGGAAGGCACAATTTGAATGCCAATCTCAGCCATAACGGTATCCAGTTGTTGCGCGATAAGTTCAACGCCTTGAACAAAATGCTGCGGGTCGGCAGATTGCGCCGCCAAAGCCCGCAAAAGGTTGTCAACAACCGGAAAGAGCGGCTTGGTTACTTCCCCGACAATGAGCGGGCGCAACTCCTCGCGTTCGCGCTCAGTGCGGCGGCGGTGGTTGTCAAAATCGGCTTGGCGTCGCGCCAAAGTCTTGCTGGCTTCATGATGAAGCTGTTCCAGGTTTGCGCAACGGGTTTCCAAGCGTCGGACTTCGGCGCGTGTAGCAACCAATTCTGCGATGGCGGGGCCGGCCCCGCGCATGGCCGCGCTCTCGTGTTCACTGGGGCGAGCAGGTGACGCAAAGGCTTCAATAGCTTTGTTGTCAGCATTTACTGAGGGAATCGGCGGCTGTGCCGGAGGTTCCTCTTCAATGGTGAAGTCAAATTCATCTAAATTCAGGTCTTCCAACTTCGGCCAAGCGGTGACGGAGACACTGGTTGCATCTGGTTCGTTAACCGCTTCGTTTACTTCCGTGACGGTCTCTGTGTCGTCGGTTTCTAACGCAACTACTTCGTCAGTAACGGTTTCTGCGGCGGCCCCTGCTTCCGGTGTGAGGTAAGCCGTTACGTCGTCTTTTTCCTCCACCTCTGAAATAGCGTCTGAAATAGCGTCAAATTCATCTTCTGTTTCACTTAAAGCGGGTGCGGCGGTTTCTCCTTCCACCATAGCTTGCGTTACGCTGATGTCGTCGTTTGGTTCTTCGCCAGGGGTTTGCGCGTCAACTTCGGCAATCGTTTCTGCCGCCGTTGTGCCGGCATCCGGCGAATCCTCAAACTCAGTAATTGTGGCTGTAGTATCGTCGTTGGTTACGCTGGCGGCGGGTTCGTCGTGGGGTGCTGTTTCCGCAACCGCAAGCTCGGTTTCCGGTTGGTCAACCGGCGGCATAGTTTCAGCTTCCGCAGTGGCGGGCGCGTTTGCCGCGAACTCTTCGACCACCGTTTCGACCTCTGACGGGGCCAGGTTCTCCGGCGTCAATGGCAGGGAAACAGTGGTAACTGGTGGTTCGTGACCTTTACCAGGTCTCTTTACCTCCAAGTGTGCCAGACACATTTCTATCGCTTCCGCCCAACTGTCGTCAACGAAAGAACTTGTTAGTGTTAGCTCCTGCGCGATTGGCTCAGAAACTGTATCAAGAGATGAAATGCCTTTGTTACCCATGATTTAGGTAGCGACGCTTGGCTAGGTGGGCAGGGAAGCTGTCGTAATTTCAGCAGCTCAAGGTTGCTTAGGAATTGGATTTGTTGCTTATGGCAAGCTAAAGATATGACGCTGCAAAACAGCGCAAACGAAGTATAACACAGGTTACTACCTGGTTCTCAAGTTATTTTTTTCGCTAAGGAACGCCAATTAAATAACCTGACCCACCAAGCATCTTGCAGAAACACGCACGCGCGTAAGTGTGCCCTGTGTTCCGCCCTTACTTCGTGCGGGCTTCTGCATTGTTAAGCGTGAGGTGAAAAGAGTCGCAGAGCGGCGATTCTTCATAACTGATGTTACGCAGCCGTGATGGTTGGCAGATGATTGACAAGTTTTTGCGCCGGAGGCGCGGGGGAAATTAGCCGGTGGTGGAGCGTCCGCGCAACCACCGGAAATAAACCGCGCAGCGCGCCGGCGTCCCATGAGGGACGCGGGAACAACCATTATTCCCGCGCTCCTGCCGGAGCGCAAAATATCGTCGCCACCGTTTCCGGTGGTTCTCACCACCGGCTAATTTCCTGCGCGCCTCCGGCGCATATAGTCAAGTCAACCAAGCAATTTTGACTGCGCAACATCAGTTCATAAATCGCAAATCTAAGATAGACATTATTTGGAATAAGGTTTGATAAATTGCCACGAGCTTCAGCTAGTGGGGCTAAGTCTAGCAACAATCTGGCTTTAGCCAAATCTAAAGAAAAAAAACAAATAGCCTTTTTGCTTTAGCTAAAGCTCATCGGCGGCCCACCATAATTTTCCTGAATTCGGCTAAAGCCTGTCTTCTGTTGATTTTCGCCTCCCACTAGCTGAAGCTAGTGGCAATTTATAGCGGCTCAGATATGCACTGCCGTTATTTCAAATAATGTCTAATCTAAAATCGGCAATCCGTCTCAGGCGTTTGCGCTTTCCACCCAGAGCGTCTGTTCCAGCAATCGCGCTGTGTATTCAACCAGGGCCATCATGCGGGCGTACTCCATCCGCACCGGCCCGACCAGGCCGAGCGTGCCGAGGGCTTGCGCATCTTGTGGATTGAAACGGTAAGGCGCGGTGATAACGGCGCAGTTTTGCATGAATGGGCGGATATTTTCCCGCCCGATACTGACGTGCACCGTGCCGGAAACGCCGGCGGGTTGTTCCAGGCATTCATTAAGGATGCGCACGAGGCGTGATTTTTCCTCAAACGCGCGGAATAAATCGCGCATTCGTTCGGTATTGGTGAAGGCCGGTTGGTCGAGCATATTCGACGCGCCATCCACATAAACCTCGCCGGTCTCGTTTTCACGAGTGGATAAACTGCCTTCGCAGAGCAAGATAGCATTGCGAAATAGCTTATCGTAGAGGGCTTTTTCCTCGCGCATCAATTCGATAATCTCGGTGCGAATGGCGCGTAGGCTTTTGCCGCTAAACTCTGCGTTAAGGTAACGAGCGGTGCGTTCGAGTTCGCCTTGCGACAAATCTTCGTCAAAACGGATAATTTTATGTTGGATTAGGTTGGGCACGAAAACCAGTATGGCCAGGATACGGTGGTCGGCCAGGCGGAGAAACTCAATGTGTTGCAAGCGGTTGTCCGAAGGCGCGGGGGACACCACGATACCCACGTTCTTCGAGAGCGCGGATAAGGCTTGCGAAGCGCGTTCCAATAACCATTCCGGCGAACGCGGGCCGCCGATGAGCGATATTTGCAGAAAATTATCAATCGCCTCGCGGTCTTCGTGGTTCAACTCAGCCGCGCCTAACAGATTGTTGACATAAAAGCGGTAGCCCTGGTCGGTGGGGATGCGTCCGGCGGAAGTGTGCGGCTGTTCGACGAGTCCGGCGTCTTCCAGTTCGCCCATGACGTTGCGAATGGTGGCCGAACTCAACCCGGCGGCGTGCGCAAAATGCTCGGCCAGGGCGCGCGAACCGACGGCCTCGCCCGTGTGCAAGTGTTCCTGAATTATCGCAGCCAAAATTGCGCGGCTCCGATTATTGCCGTCGCCGCCCGCTTTGGTCGCATCTGATTGTCGCGCAGTCATTTAGAAGTAATGGAGGGGGAACCTGGCCGCCGTCCTGTTAAAGTATAGCGGAAAAATGCGCCGCGCCGCAAACTTATGACTAATTCCGCAACGGCAGTTTGACGCTTTTTGCCGCAACCTTTTAATATCAGCGTATCTAAACGGCCCCAAGTGGCGGGTCACAAGGAGTTTGTGGCAGATTCAGCGCAACAACTTAACGAATTTTACACTGTCGCCTTTCAGCATTTGGCCCCGCGCCGCGTGTTGCCGGAGGTGAAGGTCGAATTTTATCCCTACATCGGCCTTAACCACACCATCAGATTACGGGCCGGCCGCGTTTATGTGCGCCTCTCGGATTTTCTCCGCGACGCGCCGGATGAAGTGCAACAAGCATTGGCTTATGTATTGGTGGCAAAGCTCTTAGGCCAGAAAGTGCCGCCCGCGCCGATGGAGCTTTACCGAACTCACGCGCGCCAGCCAAATTTGGTTAAAGGGGCTGAAGCGCGTCGCCGCCAGAATGGTCGCAAACTCGTAACTTCCGCGCAAGGAGGGTTTTACAATCTGGAGTTGTTATTTCAGAAACTCAATCGGCGTTATTTTGAGAACGCCTTGCCCAAGCCTACCCTAACTTGGTCGCAACGCGCCACCAGCCGCATCTTCGGCCATCACGACGGCGCGCACGACACCATCGTAATCAGCCGCACTTTGGACGCGGCGGATGTGCCGGATTGGGTCGTCGAATTCGTTTTGTACCACGAAATGTTGCACATCAAACATCCGGTGCGCGTGGTCAACGGACGCCGTTACATCCACACTTCTGCGTTTCGCGCCGACGAACGCCTTTTCCCTAACCATGCCCAAGCGCAAAGTTGGCTCGAACAAATCGCCCACGCCCAACGCCGCCGCAAAAACAGCCTCAGCCGCCAGGTAAAAAAACTGGCGCAGAAATTGAAACTAATATGAAGGGCCGGCGTTATTACTAATGTTAGAGTGACTCCTCTTAGTGAAAGAAACCGCCGGCGCTGACAGCAATTCCCTCCGCTGTCAGCATCGGCGGTTTCTTTCATTTAATGTCGTTATCAAACTTACGAGAAGACGCATTACAGACCCGCTTATAAATACCTTGCCCGGCGCGGCGAATTTATGCGATTATACGAAAGGCGTCCGGTTAAACTCAACCAGACCGTCCGCTTTATCTTGCCCCGCCGGTTAAACCCGTCCTCTCAGATATTTAACTTAATTACCGTTATGCAACTCGCCAAATGTACGCAATGTGGCGTGGTCTCGCTGCCTGGTCTGTCGGAATGCCAGCGTTGCGGCGCACCCGTTTTAACCGTTACCCCTAACGCCTTTGCGCCGCACGCGCCGGCCAGCCGGCGCGTGACCGTCACCGAGGCGGCTTACGAACCCGTCGCCCAAAACACGCCGCCGCGTGCGCCGGAAGTCACGCCGACGGTTGTTGAAACGCCGTTAATGGTTGAAGAAATCAACTGCCACAAGCCAGACGCGACGCCCCAAGACTGGCAGAATACGCCGGAAATGGATTTTTTCACCGCCGCCGCGCCCGCGCTTGAAACGCCCGCGCTTGTGCCTGTCACGGAAAACGTCGGGCCTGTAACTGACTTCACGCCCTCCGATTTTGTCAACGAGATACCGCCCGCTGAATCTTTCGCCCCCAACAGCGAATATCAGGAAACCCAATGCGCCACGTCATCCGGCCAACACTATTACACCGCGCCGGAAGGGTTGACGCAAACAGACCCGCCGGCGGATTATGACCCGCAATACTACGCGGCAAGAGCAGCCGCGCGAGAAGCGGCGCAGGCCCAAGAATTGCACCACAAGAGGCAACCGTTTCTGGCGCAACCACAATACGCCGCCCAAAACAGGCCGTTTACATTTTATGTGAACCCTTCCGCCAGAAGTAGCCCAAGCACTGGAATAGTGCCCATGTTGTTCAAGGTCATTATTTACCCAATGTTGGCGATGGCCCTAATCATTGGCGTATGGAAATTCGCGTTTCCTCATTTTTTTACAAAGGCTGACGACCCCAATTTGCCAAAATCCGGGCGGCCCTGGTTTAGCAGTTGGACGAGAGATGCTCCAACCGCCGAAGAGATTATCCAAAAACACGCACAGGTCAGCGGCGAAGACAAGTTTCCACACGGGCCTAAAATGCTTTACATGAAAGGCGCGGTGGAAATGTTCGGGCCTCCACCGCCAAACTCGGAAAGAAATCCAATAATATATATGAGAGATTTGCGAACCGGTGTCCCAATACCAATCCCAACACCTAGCGCCTATAAGCCGACCACCTTCATTGAATGGAAAGCCTCTAAAGAAACTGTTGGCGTAGGCACGTTTGAGGGCGCGACAACCGATGGAAAAATGTCCCTCATTATCGGCCTCCATGTAAAGGACAGAATAGTTCATCAGCAGCAAGCTTTAGCTGCCGGCCAGGCTTGGGAAACGCAGATTATCTATGCCAATTCACACGCCTCCGGTTGGAAGCTGGAAAGTGAGAAAACCGAAAACCTCACGGAGACGGATAAAGACCAGCTCAAAAAAATGTCATTGGGCAGTTTTGTTGACCGCGACCCTATACAAAAGACCCAATACAAAGGCAACGCTGGCGTTAATGGCATTTTGGTCTATGAAGTTTTAGTCACTAAAGGCAATGGCCAGGAAGAGACGCGCTTTTACGACGTAGAAACCGGCCTAATATCATGTATGCAAGTGGAGATGATAGGAAAAAAAGGCGAGGCGGTTAACTTTACGATGTTCTTTGAAGACTACCGTGAAGTTAATGGCGTCAAACTGCCTTTTATGCTCAAGCAAAAGGCTGTATCCTCTGGTACTGCTATGGCTATGATTCTGAAAATGGAGCAGTACAGCTTCGACGGCACAATCAATCCACAGTTTTTTGAGCGTTTAACAGCACGTCAGTCGGCTCTTTCTGAAACCTCAAGCACGCTAATGTTTCCTTTGCTAA
>JAYVJN010000075.1:0-3748 GCA_043769325.1 Acidobacteriota bacterium | reverse complement strand
TTCGTGGCCCGATTTCGGCGCGAACAGCAAGGCCAAAATCGCCCCGATGCCGCCGCCAATCAGCAAGTAAGTTAATTTCGTGGGAACATCCGAATCCCCGCGACGGTATTCTTCATCTTCGTAACGCATAATAAAACTCCTTTATTTATCAAAGCGATAAACCATCCCGTGACTATATCAGACGGCATCCATAGGCGCAATAAAAACCGTTTACGATAAATTTCGCCGTTTGGCAAAGACACCTTTTGCGGGAAGTTCGTTTTCTTGAAAGCGATGGATTAGCTGGCTTTTTTGGTTTGTTCGGGGTGAGCGAAAATTCTCTGTTGGTTGCCGCGCCGCAACCGGCAACTTACTTTCTCGCCAAGCTTTAGCTGCTCTGCCGCCGCTTGCGAAAGATGTACGGCCAGGGTTTGCCCTTTTGTTTCGGCGAGTAAGTTCGCGTAGCCTTCAACCTCAGCGACACGGCTGACCTTTAAGTTTACCTTCACCAAATCTCCGTGTACTTCGCTGGGTTCAACGCCTATAACCTTGCCCGTTACGTCGGTCCAATTTTCGATAATTTGCATATTCTTGCTCCTCTTTGTAGCGCGCCGGAAACGATATTAGCTTTGCGCTAACCAATGCGCAATGGCTTGGGCGATGGGTTGCCCCGTGTGATTTTGATAGTAAGAGTAAGCGGGCGAAGGATTGACTTCAAAACAGAAGTATTCGCCCGCCGGTGTGCGTTTCAAATCAATGCCGCACAAAGGCAGGTCAAGCGCTTGCGATAGCTGGCGGCACTTGTTGGCGATGTCAGGCGGGAGTTCAACGGGACGCATGGAAACTGCCAAATCGTCGCGCCCGGCGTAGCGGTAATCCACTGCTTCCGTCGTGATTTCACTGGCAAAAATCTCGTCGCCGACGACATGGACGCGAACATTGTCGCCAGGAATAAACGCCTGAAACTGGGTCGGCAAAGCGCGTATTTTTTCCAGTTGCGCCGCGTCTTCAGACTGTAATTCACGCACGATGGAGCGTATTGAACTGATTGATTTGTAAATGACGCGCTCGTGCAAAGCCTTAAACTCCAACACTTCCGTCGGGCTGTTAGTAATCAAGGTGGGCGGGGTAGCGAGGCCGCAAGCGTTGATAAGTTGCGCCTGGTAAGGCTTGGAGGCATTGGAAGCGGTTGCGCTGACGCGGTTAAGCACGCGCCCGCCGGTCATTTCCGTCCATTCGATAAATGCTTCGACCAAAAGCCTTGATTTTTCCCGCAAAGCCGGTTCCGGCGCGTAAAAGCGGGTAGCCTGGTTTTCCGGTAAACTCTGCCAATCCATCAAACGAAAATAGACGCCGCTAAAGTTTTCCAATGGATAGCAAGTCTCGCGCAGCTTGAGGCAGCCGCTAACCCGGCCCGACGCTACGCTCAAGGTCAAATCCGTATAATGCGATTCGCGTTGATTGAAGACGAGATAAGGCAAACGCGCCGTCTCCGCGGCTTCAATTACATAGCGCAACGGCGGTTCAGAGGGAATGCCGCAAATTAAAATCATCTTTGTCCTCCACTTTTTAGCCGTTGCGGGTTGGCTAATAATTCCGCGACTGCCGACGCCTCCGCTGGGGCCAAAGATGGCAAAGGGTTGACCGCGCTCAAGAGCCAATTCTCCGGCGCGGGGCCATCAACGCGGGCGAAAACGCACTCTAAAACGCTCGTCCCGCTTAACCGCGCCAGTTTCAGGCAACCGGCGGCCATTTCCGGCAACTCGCCCCACACGTTCGCGCCGATAACTAATAAACGCCGTGTTTCCTGTGTTACGGTTGACAACAGCAAAGCCGGATTTTGTCCCGCCAGGCCCGGCGCGACGGGCGCAAATAAAGCTATTTGGGAAAGCCCGGCCCCAACCGTCGGTTGATATGTTGTGTATGATTTCGGCCCGACGAGACGGGCGTTGGTGGCAAATTGGGCTTGCCGCGTTGGTAATCCGGCCTGGCCCGCCAATTGTAGCCAGCCCAGCAAACTGCGGCTGCCCCCGGCCAAATCGCGCGCGCCCACCGGATTGATGAAGGGACAGGGCAGACTCGCCAACCAACTCAACAGCAAAGCGAACATTTCGCCCGCCGCATATTGCCGGTCAACTTCGTTAAAGGCAGAAAAATAGTGCGGGTTGAGAAAGCTCAGACGATTAAAAACGGCGGTAATTTCAGTTGAATTAACACTTCGCCCCTCGCTCAGGCGCAGCGTTGTGGCGGTTACGCCGTCCGCTTGCCGGTGCGACCACCCAACGCCGGAAAGCAATTCCACATCGGTCAACCAAAGTAACTCCGGCGGGTCTTGGCGCGCGCGCAAGGCTTCATAAACGGCCCGTGCGGTTTCGTCCCGGTAAGTTGATAAAAGCAAAATCATAGCGTCAATTCCTCTGCATATTGAACGCTGAACCGCGTCGCCTAAGCTATTCAGGCTTATACGGTTCAGCGTTCGCCAGGCAACCTTTCACCTATGCTTCCGGCGGTTTTGCGTCGTATAGCCGTTTACTTTCGGCATCCACAATTTCACCGGCTTCTTGCTCGTCGTCGTCTTCGGCCAGCAATGCGCCACGCGAGAGGTCGGGGCGTAAATCGCCGCCAATAAACGGCTGATTGTGCAGACCGCCGCCGCCTAACCCGCCGCCTTCGTTGGTTTTTTCAAACAACTTGTCGCCGGGCTTATCAAAAGCCGCCGTCTTGTCCGTAGTCGGCTTATCAGCCTCTTTTTGCAAGGTCTTGTCAATTTCCTTAAACTCCTTGAACTCCTTGAACTCCTTGTGTTCTTTGAACTCTTTGTGTTCCTTACCATCTTTGAATTCTTTATGTTCCTTGAATTCCTTGTGGTCTTTTTGGAGTTCTTTGTGGATTTCCTTGTCTTTGTGTTCCTTGCCCTCCTTTTCCTTGTCTTTATCTTTGTCCTTGTGTTCCTTGCTTTCCTTGTCCTTGAAATCCTTATGGTGTTCTTTGGCGAACTCCTTCTCTTTTTGGATTTCTTTGTTGACTTCTTTAGCAAACTCTTTGGGCTTGGCCGCCGGGTCGGACTCTGCAACATCTTTGCCGCTCTGGAAGATTTCGTTGAAGATTTCCTTGTCTTTGGCGAGTTCTTTGAAGACCGGTTTTTCAAGCAGGGGTTTGACGGTACATTTCACGCTCAGTTTGGCGGACATGGTGGCCCCGGACGCGCCTATGTTAGTGACGCCCACGCAAGTGCTGACGCCGGCGTATGATTTGGAGTTAGGCGTGGAAGTATTGTTGAAAGTTTTGTTGTTTGCGCTGCCGGGGAAAGGGTCACCGGCGTTGCCACGATTGAGACCCTTTTTTAGTTCGTCTAAGCCGTCCGCTTCCATCAATTTGACTTTGGGATGGGCCTCGTTGGAGTTGCCGCTGATGGATTCGTCAATGTGCCAGATAAGCAGTCCGTCGCCAGGCAATTTTTTATCGTAAAGCGCGCGCTGGCGGTTTTCGACGAGGAAGTATTCGTTGCCGCCCGTGCCATTTTTCCAGAGACGATATACTTTCTTGCTCGTCTTTACGTCCTGAATTGAGACAGTGGCGTTGCTGGTTGGCACAACGGTTGTCACCCAGCCCTGGTTCACTTTGCACCAGGCCGAAGGATGCGCCGGGATGTCGCCGCCGCCGTTCCAACTGCCGCCGCCCATCAGACACCAATTGCCCACGCCTTCCGACGAAGAATCGGTATCGTAAAGGTCAGGGAAACCGAACAGCAGGTGGCCGAGTTCGTGGC
>JAYVJN010000074.1:0-3359 GCA_043769325.1 Acidobacteriota bacterium | reverse complement strand
ATATGTGAAGGCCATTGAGGGCACGTCCGCGCAGATTGTGGACACGCGCAAAACCACGCCGGGTCTCAGGATGCTGGAGAAATACGCCGTTTCCATCGGTGGCGCGAAGAATCACCGCTACGGCCTGGACGACGGCGTACTCATCAAAGACAACCATATCGCGCTGGCCGGCGGCGTCAAACAGGCTGTGAAGAAGGCGCGTGAGGCTGTCGGACACTTGCACAAAATCGAGGTCGAAGTGATGAGCGAAGAAGGCTTGCGCGAAGCCTTTGGCGCGGGCGCGGACATCGTGATGCTTGATAATCAAACGCCCGAACAGACCGCGCAACTGGTAAAAGTGGCTCGTGAACTAGACCCGCGCGTGTTGCTCGAATCTTCTGGCGGCATTAACTTAACCAACGTCCGTGCCTACGCCGAAACGGGCGTGGATTTAATCAGCATCGGCGCACTCACCCACTCGGCGCGGGCGATGGACATTAGCTTTAAGATTCAGTTGGGCTAACACCGTGATTTAAGCTCTGTGCCCTAGACACGCTTACTAACGTGCGCGTTTCTGCCTGCTCGGACGGCGCACGCCAGGCAGAAACGCGCACGTTAGTAAGCGTGTTCTGCTATCAAGGCTGGCATGAGAGGGGGCCATCATGCCAGCCTTTGGCCTGGGCGCGAGGTTCGGTGACGCGGATTATCAAGGCCGCCGGGTGACGGTTTTGCGCCGGGACAGTTGACGCATGGCTTGATTGTGCCGCCGAGGGGGATTGGCGGCGGAATCCGCGTTGACGGACGCGCCCAGGACATTTGGCCCGCGCCGCGTCTTCAACGCGGGCAGCGGTTGGCGCATGAGTTCCAGACGTTGCACGTCTGGCTACTTCTCTGTGCCGCTTCGCGGCGGAAAACAATTTCTACTGCCCGCCGGAAATAATCCCGCGCACGGCCCACAAGTCCTCTTTCAAGACGTAGCCGCGCGCGCCCGCTTGGTCGGCGGCCTCGCGCAAAGCGGCGTCGCGGTGATTGGTGACAATCACCACGCGGGCTGCGGGAAAGGCTTCGGTGATTTGCCGCGTTGCCGTGATGCCGTTGACCTGTTTCATGGCGATGTCCAGCAAAACCCAGTCGGGATGAAACCGCGCGTAAACGGCCAGAGCAGCTGCGCCGTAACCCACGCGCATCAGATAAAACAACTTCTCCAGCCTCGCCGCCCGCGCCGCGTCCAACGCCGCCACGCTCGTGCGCTCCAGAAAATAACGCCCCGAATCCGGCTCAATCGCCCAAACCCGCCCTCACGCTGCGGCTCAAGCAGTGTTTTCAACTGCTTCTCATAAAATGCCTTGCCCCGCGCCGCCAGCGTCCGCTTCGCCATCTCTTTCTCAAGCATTTCCATCAAACCTCCGCTGCTTATTCTACTACAAAAAAAACTCTTGCCGCCAATGCTTGCCAAAGTATAGAATAAAAGAAAGCCACATTTGAGTGGTTTGTGTTGTCTGCTCTTGCCCCCTTTCTTCACATATTTTACCTGGAAGGAGCTAATTCTCATTATGAACAACAAATGCTCTCAATGTGGGTTGATAAACCCCAATGGCACAACTGTATGCCGTCGCTGTGACCACAATCTTTCTGTTAAATCGCCCAAGGTACTACCGCCGTTGCTGATAGACGACCAACCTAGGCAAATATCAGTAACTAAAATACTTTATGTAGCAATTCTTTGTTGCTGTGTTTTTCTGGTTGAGTATGGTATTCAGCAATATCAGCCGTCTCCGCCTGAGGAAAAACTGGATATGCAGAAATTCGGAATTGACCCCGCAACTCAGCAAAAGATCAAATCTTCGAATATTGATGTGCCTCTCCATGAACACACATTTAAAGAGCAACAGTATCAACAGATGAGACAACTTTATAACGGCCCCCAGCCATACAATTATAATAATCCCCAGCAACCATTTATCCGTTGATTTCCTGATTAGCTAAAGCGCGTATATCTTCACAGCAAAAGCGGCCTCGTCCGACATGAACGAAGCCGCTTTTAGTTTTGCCAATAACGGAATCAATCCGCAATGGGACTACATCATGCCGCCCATGCCGCCGCCCATGCCGCCCATGCCGCCGCCCATGCCGCCGCCGCCTTCTTCGGCGATTTCGGAGACCATGGCTTCCGTCGTGAGCATGAGGCCGGCGATGGAGGCCGCGTTTTGCAGGGCCGTGCGGGTCACTTTGGCGGGGTCAATAACGCCGGCCAAAACCAGGTCTTCATAGACTTCGGTGGCGGCGTTGAAGCCAAAGTGGGGGTCGTCGGAGGACTTGATTTTCTCCACGACTACCGCGCCTTCTTTGCCGGCGTTGGCAACGATTTGGCGCAGGGGTTCTTCGAGGGCGCGGCGCACGATGTTGACACCGATGTTTTCATCAGGGTCGCCGCCGGTGGTGAAGCCTTCGAGGGCTTTGGCCGCGCGCACGAGAGTCACGCCGCCGCCCGGCACGATGCCTTCTTCAACGGCAGCGCGGGTGGCGTGCATGGCGTCTTCCACGCGGGCTTTCTTTTCCTTCATCTCGGTTTCGGTGGCGGCCCCGACTTTAATCACGGCCACACCGCCAACCAATTTGGCGAGACGTTCTTGCAGTTTTTCGCGGTCGTAATCCGAAGAGGTGTCTTCGATTTGGGCGCGAATGGTTTTGACGCGGCCGGCGATGTCTTCGCCGTTGCCCGCGCCTTCGACGATGGTGGTGTTGTCTTTGTCAACCGTGATTTTCTTGGCTTTGCCGAGGTCTTCAACTTTGACGGTTTCCAACTTGATGCCGAGGTCTTCGCTGATGACTTTGCCGCCCGTCAAGGTGGCGATGTCTTCGAGCATGGCCTTGCGGCGGTCACCGAAGCCGGGGGCTTTGACGGCGCAGATGTTGAGCGTGCCGCGCAGTTTGTTGACAACCAGAGTGGCAAGCGCTTCGCCTTCAACGTCTTCCGCGATGATGAGCAAGGGCTTGCCCATTTTGGCAACCTGCTCCAAAAGCGGCAGCAAATCGCGCATTGAGGAAATTTTCTTCTCGTTGATGAGAATCAGCGCGTTTTCCAACACGACTTCCATGCGTTCGGCGTCGGTCACGAAGTAGGGCGAGAGATAACCCCGGTCAAACTGCATACCTTCGACAACTTCCAAAGAAGTGTCCATCGTGCGTGATTCTTCAACCGTGATAACGCCGTCTTTGCCGACTTTGCTCATGGCTTCGGCGATAATTGTGCCGATGGTCTTGTCGCCGTTGGCCGAAATCGTACCGACCTGCGCGATGGCGTCGCCTTTAACGGGCTGCGCCAAATCGCTGATGGCTTCGATGGCTTTGGCAACCGCCGCTTCGATGCCGCGTTTGAG
>JAYVJN010000073.1:0-4848 GCA_043769325.1 Acidobacteriota bacterium | reverse complement strand
CAATACTGGAATTTGGCGTTTTGCGGATCATAGCGCAGGCCCGTCGCGTAAACCTGTGCGGCGTCAGCGTACTGTTTGGCGGCGCGGTAAGTATCTCCCAGACCAAAGTAGGCCAGCGCATAGTCCGACTTTACCTGAATAGCGCGGCGGTAGTTGGCGATTGCTTCCGGGTTTTTGTTCTGTTTGTAAAAGGCATAGCCCAATTCGGCATATGCGGTTTCGGGGCGTTCCAGTTGTTGCTGCAAAGCCTTTTCCAGATAACCTACGGCTTCCGGGAAGCGCTCCAGTTCGTTGAGTACCCAACCGGCGTTGAACTGTACTTGCGGGCGTTCGGCTTTATCCAGACGCAGACCGCGTTGGTAAGCGTCCAACGCCAATTTGTATTCTTTGGTGCCGTAATAATAACAATCGCCGAGTCCAAAAAGAGCCAGCGGATAATCGGGGCGTTGGGCCACTGCCTGGCGATAATTCTCCGCCGCCTCGCTGAATTTGCCTAGCTTACGGTGCGCGTAGCCCAGTTCATTGTAGGCTTCGGGATAATTTGGCTGTAGGTTTATGGCCGCCTCTAGTTGCGGGATGGCGTCGGCATACTGGTCTAATTCGTTGTGAATCCAGCCGGTTTCATACAGCGCTTCGGGATATTTAGGGCGCAGCCTGAGCGCCTGGCGGTAACTCGCCAGAGCTTCCTGATACTTTTTGGCTTGGGCCAAATCTTGGCCTTGCTCAAAATAGTCGTCGGCATCCAGCTTAGGGGCCGGACGTTTGCCTTTGCCTTTGGCCGCCACCGGCGCTGGCTTGGGTTTCGCCCTTTTCGGCGCAGTCTTAATCAACACGCGACGAAAGGAAGCGCTCGTCCCGCCGCCGCTGTTGCGCGCGCTATCGCTGCTCGTTGTGTTAATGTTGCCAACCCCTTGCGCGAACGATTGCGCGGCGGCAAAAATAGACACCAGCGCCAGCCCAAGCCAGCGAAAATGTTTTGCGTTATGACGCTTCATCATTCTTCTCCTCTAAAATAATTACAGTCCAACTGCCTGACGCAAGAATTACCGCGCTTTGCCAAAAATCAGCCGCTAAACACTAAACGCGGCAGCCCGCTAATGGTTGGGGCCTTCGTAAAGATACAACCCCAGGCCAAATTTGGCGGCGGCGCGTTTGAGGGCTTGGGCTTCGGCATTGCTGCTGGAATCGCCCCAGCCGGAAATGTCTTCATCCTCTTGCCCGGTTGCTTCACGATAGACCATCCCCTCCAGGCAGGGAATCGTAACCCGCGCCACCAAGACCAATTTGCCGCCGATGCCTGTAACATGACGAATCTCGTAGTTCCAGCCCGGCGCGTAAAGGTCTAAAAATCGTATCGCCTTATGCCAGGACAAAAAGATTATCTTTTGCCCGCCCACGGTTTTGGTCTTTAACAGACGGCGCGGGATGGGTTTTGCTAAGTCTTCGATAATGTCTTTGATGCTGCGCAAGGCAACCGTCTCTGCAACTGTTTCTTCGCTCATACTGCGCTCTAATTTACCACGCCGGCCCGTTTTGTAAGAAGTCCTGTAAACAGTAAATCATGTTACGCAGCCGTGATGTTTGATGTTAGCTTGACAACTGTTTTGTGCCGGAGGCACGGTGGAAATTAGCCGGTGTCGGAGCGTCCGCGCAACCACCGGAGGCAGACCGTAGCGCGTCAGTGGTGCGCGAGGGACGCAAGAACAACCGCTGTTCCCGCGCTTCTGCCGGAGCGCACATCGCCAGGAGGAATTACTATCCTTTTCTACTGGCGACTGGCTTCGTCGAGTTGATAGGCAAATATAACTTACTCCTCAAAGATAATCCATCCGATTCTTCCGTCTTTATTCATGCGGAAATGGTAATAAACCGTTTTATTTGCCAACGTCATTTTGTAGCGCAGAAATTCTGCTGCTATCGGGTCTAGCATGAAATGGTATTCGCCGATTTTTTCGTGGCCCAGATAGACGAAAGACTTCATTTGTTTGAGGTTTTCGGCGAGTTGTTTTCTGAAAGCGTCGCTGATACGCGGGGCGTAAGAGGCCGACAGCAGGGTGGAATCTTTGTTGGCGGCGATGTCTTTTAGGAGTTGCAGACGGTTTTGCGTCTGGTTGGGGGTGGCGTCGGGCGTTTCCTTCATGCCGCCGACAGACGCGCCGGGAATGTAGAAATTTGCCACGCGCTTGGAGATAATTTCGGGGCCGAAACCACCGTCTTCGAGGTTGCCGATGATGGCCAGGGTCAGTTTCTCTTGGGGGTAATGGCGCACGATGCTGCCGAAGCCGCCCACGGTTGAGCCGTGATGATGAATCATTTTGTGGCCGTTGAAACTGTCAGTAAAGAAGGCGAAACCGTGCGGAACCGCGCGGCCATCTTTGAGGCGCACGGGGGCCAGCATCTGCGTCAGGCCGGCGGGTTTGACCACGCGGCCCTGCAAAACGGCTTCCCACCAACGCGCCAAATCAACCACATTGGCTAAGACGCCGCCGCTTGGCGCGATGATTCGCGGGCGAAAAGGTTCGCCGTTTTTCCATTGATTATCGCGCAAGACATAGCCCGTAGCGCGGTTCGCCACGATGTTTTCCTGGTGCTTGAACCGAATTGAAGGGAAACCCAAAGGCTTAAAAATTCGTTCGCTGACGAAATCCTCATAGGGTTTGCCGGCGGCGCGTTCGACGATGATGCCGATTAAGGGCAGGTTAGTGTTGGAATAGCTCCAGTTATCGTTGGGCTGAAACAGCAAGGGGAAGGGCTTGACCAACTCAATAAACTCTTCGGCGGTATATTCGCTGCGGTAGGAAAACTCTTTAATCTCCGTCCAATCTTTCAGACCGGAAACGTGGTTGAGCAAGTTTCTGACCTTGATATTTTGCCAGGTTGCGGGCGCGTTGGCGGGCAGATGCTTGTTGATTGAGTCGTCAAGGTTTAGCTTGCCGTCTTCGACTAGCAGCATAACCGCTTCGGCGGCAAATTGTTTCGAGATGGAACCGATTTCATAAACTGTGTCCTTTGTCGCGGGAACCTGCAACTCAACATTTGCCAGGCCGTAACCCGCGGCCTTGATTACCTTGCCGTCGCGTATGACGGCCAGCGAGAGTCCGGGAATGTTTCGTTGTTTGATTTGTTCTGCGGCGTAATTGTCAATCCAATCGGCCCGCGCCGTCGCAAAAGAACCCAGTAAAAGAAAGGCCAGTGAAAGTTGTAATAGCTGTTTCATATTTTCCTTCAGTATTATCCGTTCAGAAGTTTCAAATTAAGTTATTTTGTGTAAGTTTTCAATTCTTCGGCTATTGACCCTCTCCCCCTAAACGCCTAAAGCGGCGTTATAGGCGGAGATTCTTGGTTCACACGGGGGCGCAACCGCTCCCATCCCCAAAGGGAAGGCCCTTCCCTTGATATTGAGAGCGGCGTTATGGTCACGATGAAGTTGCAAGCCACATTCAGAACAACGGTGTTCGCGCTCTGCCAGCGTCTTTTTCATCCTGTGACCACAGCCGCTACATTCTTGCGATGTGTATGGCGCGGGTACTTTCCAAATCCGCTTGCCAGCTTCTTACGCTTTACAAGTCAGGACGTTAAGGAAGTTTCCCCAGGCCGCATCAGAAATGGATTTGGCGAGATGATGGTTTTTCACCATCCCGCTAATGTGCAAATCTTCAACGGCGATTTCGTCATATTGCCGGAGAAGGTTCAAAGATTCTTTATGGGCAAAATCTTGGCGTTGCCGCTTCACTTGAAGATGCTGTTTTGCCAGCAAGACAACCGCTTTACGGCGATTCGCCCCGCGTTTCTTCTTACGGCTAACAGAGCGTTGCGCCGTTTTCAATCGCTTTTCGGCGGCTTTCAAGTGGCGCGGGTTGGCAATCGTTTCGCCGTTAGACAGCGTGGCGAAGTTTTCCAGGCCAATATCCAGGCCAACCGTTGCGCCCGTCTTTGCCAGTTCACGGGCCGGCGCGTTTTCAACCGTGAATATGACATACCAACCATCGGCTTCGCGCTTGATAGTGCAGGTTTTAATCGCGCCTGGTATCTCTCTTGAGAGACGCACGCGGCAAGAACCGATTTTTGACAAATACAGCTTGTCGCCTTCAATGCGGAAGCCGCTTTGTGAATAAGTGAAGCTGTCGAATCTCAGGCGTGACTTGAAGCGCGGAAAGCCGGCTTGGGCGTCACCCTTTTGCACGCGGCGAAAGAAGTTTTCAAACGAGCGTTGCAGCCGCCGTAGCGTGGCTTGCAAAACTTGGGAGTGAACCGCCGTGACATCCTCACGAACGGTTTTAATGTCCGGCAGTTGGGCGCATTGTTCGGCAAAGGAAACGCTTTTGCGTTGGCGTTGCCAAGCCTCAATGCGCTCTTGCAAGGCGGCGTTATACAACTCGCGGCACACTTCTAAGGCACTCTCGCACTTGGCGACGAATGCTTGAGAGGGGCGACGAAGTTTGTAGCGGTAAGCCTTGACCATAAAGGCAGTATAACACAACTAAGTAGTTGATACACTGAGATTTGACGGCTGACAAGCGGGCGTTGAATGATTTCTTGAAAGTTGTCGTTTGGGCAACACAGTTACGCCCCTTTGGGCGTGCGCCGCTACATCTCCAACCAAATACTGCGGGCCTTATGCCGCTCCGTATTATGGTTGGAGCATTGCGGGCGCGAAATCCGGTAAAATTCAAGCGCGACAGTTTCACAAAATAAAGCGCAGCAAACAGGTTATCCGTTTGCTGCGCTTTTCTTGGGCAGGGTTTCAGTTTTAACGGACAAACGCAACCTCACGCGACGATTTTGCGTAAAGCTAAGGAGAATTTTTCTGTAAGGAGTTTTATGGCGCAACTACGAATTGCCGGACTG
>JAYVJN010000072.1:0-17124 GCA_043769325.1 Acidobacteriota bacterium | reverse complement strand
GCGTCGTCAAAATAGGATAAATCCTCGTTGGCGTCGGGGTTGAGGCGTTCGCCGTTGGCGTCCAAAGCCTTTTTCGAGTGCTGTTTCAAATCAAAATCGGTGCGGTTGGCGAGGCCCATCAATTCGTCCCACTGCTTTTCGTCGTCCTCGCGTTCGGGGAAAAAGCGGTACTGCAAATCCACGCAGCGCGTCGAATAATGAGCTAGTTCGTGCCGTTCCTGTTCATAGCGGCGCAGGTTTTTCTCCGACAAACCCAGCCCCGTGTACCAACCCCAAAAGGCGTCAATCCATTCCTGGTGCGCCTTTTTGTCTTCGCCTGGTTTGACGAAGTATTCGAGTTCCATCTGTTCAAACTCGCGGGTGCGAAAGATGAAGTTGCCGGGCGTTACTTCGTTGCGGAAAGCCTTGCCGATTTGCGCCAGGCCAAAGGGCAACTTGCGCCGTAAACTATTCTGCACGTTGAGGAAGTTGATGAAAATGCCCTGCGCGGTTTCGGGCCGCAGGTAGGCGATGGCCGCCGGGTCGTCCTCGTCCGCGACGGCCCCGATAGTCGTTTTGAACATCAAATTAAATGGGCGCGGCTCGGTAAATTCGCACTTTTCAAACTCGCCCGCTTTCATGGAAGGCTTGACGGGACAAGCTGCGTCCGCCAGTTTGTCGGCGCGGAAACGCTTTTTGCAGTGCTTACAGTCCACCAAAGGGTCGTTAAAAGTCGCCTCGTGGCCGGAGTATTTCCAGACGTTGCGGTGCAAAATCAAGGCCGAATCGAGGCCCTCGATGTCGTCGCGCTCATAAACCAGCCAACGCCACCAAGCCTGCTTGATGTTGTTGCACAATTCCACTCCCAACGGGCCATAATCCCACGAAGAACCCAAACCGCCGTAAATATCCGACGAAGGAAAAACAAAACCGCGCCGCTTGCTTAAACTGACAATTGTTTCGATATTTGGTGCCGACATTAAAAATCCCTTTCGCAAAAACGAATAAAACTCACCCGCGTAGTCTAACAATTACGCGCCGCAAAGGGAAACAAGGCAACGCATTGCGCCGTTTGTGCGCGTCTAAGCCAGGCGGCGCGGGAAAAGCGCGGGCGCGGGCTGACGAAATCGCCGCAAAAGGGTAGAATAACCGTCTGCCAAACTTTTTAACATTCGGAAAAACTTATGAAAATTATCCTGTCGGCGTGCTTTGTCATCTTTTCTGTGGCGGCCAGTTTCGCCCAATCCTCCGAGACGCCCATCAACGCGATTCAAGGCGAAGGGGCCAAATCGTCTTTGGTGGGTAAGCAAGTCACGACTCGCGGAGTGGTGACGGCCCTCGTCAAAAAGGGTTTCTACATACAGACGCCCGATGCCGAGACGGATAAAAACCCGCAAACATCGGAAGGCGTTTATATTTTTACCAACGAAGAGCCAACAGTTACGCTTGGCAACTTGGTGCGCGTGACCGGCACAGTGACGGAGTACGCCGCACGCGGAACGCTCTTCACGCTGCCGCTGACGCAAATCACGCGCCCCCGCGTGGAGGTTGTCTCGAAAGATAACCCGCTGCCCGCGCCCTACGTTTTGACGGCGGCTGAACTCGACCCGAAAGGCTCTTTCGCCCAGATGGAACGCTTTGAAGGAATGCGCGTCAAAATAGCTTCGCTGACCGTGACGGCGGCCACCGGCGGGCGTATTGATGACAAAAAGGGCATCGCTTACACAGATGGCGTGTTTTTTGGCGTAGTTACCGGCACGCCGCGCCCTATGCGTGAGGCGGGCCTTGATGGGATGCTGGCCGCCGGCCTTAAACTGCCGCAAAACATTGCCGCTTTTGACACAAACCCGGAAAATCTGCGTTTTGACAGCGACGCGCAGATTGGCTCACGGCAACTCCATGTTGCCGCCGGCGCAACGCTAAAAGATGTCACGGGCGTCGTGGATTACGCGCGCCAGAAATATACAATTTTTGTGGACGCCAATAACCGTCCCACGATTGAGGGCAATAAATCTGCCGTTCCAGCCTCTCCGGTGAAAGAGCGTGAAATTTTGGTGGGTAGTTTCAATCTCGAAAACTTCTTTGACGATGAGAAAAATTCGGACAATGTGAAAGAAGAAGCCATATCCCCGAAAGAGGTCTTCGCGGGCCGCCTGAACAAGGCTTCGCTGGCGATTCGCAATATCCTCACCATGCCAGACGTGCTGGGTATCGTGGAATGCGAAAACCTGAAAGTCTTGCAAAAACTGGCCGACAAATTAAACGCGGACGCTGTGGCAGCCAAGCAGCCTGATCCGAAGTATGCGGCTTATCTGGAAGAGGGCAACGACATTCGTGGCATTGATGTCGGTTATCTGGTGAAATCTGAGAAAGTTAAAGTCGTAGAGACGAAACAACTAGGCAAGGATGTCAAACTCGAAACTGCCGGCGCGAACGAAAAGGAAATGCTCTTTGACCGTCCGCCCTTTTTGTTACGCGCCGAAGTTGCCGACGCCAAAACCGGCAAACCGTTTGCCTTCACCATGATTGTCGTCCACTTAAAATCTTACGGTGGTATTGACGACCCTAAAGACGGCCCGCGCGTGCAAAACAAACGCCGTTTGCAAGCCGAGTGGTTGGCGCAGTTTGTCGCCGAACGCGGCAAAGCCAATCCCGCCGAAAAACTGCTTATGTGCGGCGATTACAACGCCTTCCAGTTCTCTGACGGTTACAACGATTTAATCGGCACACTGAAAGGCAAACCGGCGCAAAACGTCCTCGCGCCCAGCAAAACCCTATTCGCCACCGGCCTGAGAAATATCGTTGACTTTATCCCGGCAGAGCAGCGTTATTCCTTTGTTTACGACGGCAACGCGCAGGTGCTCGACCACATTCTCATCAATAAACCAATTGTTCCCCACGCCGCGCGCTTCGGTTATGGCCGCCTGGACGCCGACTTCCCACTTCTTTATTACAACAAATACGACCGCCCCGAACGCCTCTCCGACCACGACGCGCCACTGCTTTACCTCAGCCTGGATGAGAAAAAAACCACAACCCAAATAAAATAAGGGTTATGGTTGATAACCTGGCGGGCTTTGCGGGCCGCAGCGTAAGCGAACCGCAAAGCCCGCCCGCGCATCAGAATAACGTCCGTCCACGTTTCGCGTGGTTTGTTTCGGGCAGCGTGGTGTGGCAAACTTACAGGCTTACCAGAGTGCAGGGGAATCATTGGCCCTCGTTTTAACTCATAATAAGGTTGGTTTCATTTTGGTTTAAGGGTGCTTTGTGATGTAACTCGTTGACTATCAACGATGTCTGCGCTGACCACTGACCACTGACCACTGCTATAAGGTTGATTTCATGTTCAAATTAAATTTCTTGGCGCGTAGTTTGGCGGTGCTTGGTTTATTGGCGTGTTTTGCGCTGGGCGCGCTTCCGGCGCGGGCGCAGGGCGGCGACATTATGCTGGTCTTGCCCTTTGAAAATAACACGCCGGGCCAGAACGAATATAACTGGGTCGGCGAGAGCTTTGCCGACGCGCTTTCCGATTTGCTCAATGTGCCGGGCCTGGTGATGGTTTCCAGCGACGAACGCGAATCGGCTTACCGACGCATGAATTTGCCGCTCTCGGCCATTCTGTCACGCGCCACCGCCATCAAAATTGCCCGCGAAAACGGGGCCACGCTGGTTGTTGTCGGCAAATACGAAATCATCGCGGCGCAGGGTGAAGCGCCCGCCGCTTTGCAAGTCACAGCCCGTATTATCCGCGTCTCTGAGGGTCGCATGGCCGGCAGCGTGATGCCTGACGGACGTTGGGCTTGGAACACATACGACATTGGCGGCGCACTCACGCAACTGCAAAACCTGCACGGGCGACTGGCTTACCAAATTCTCTACCAACGCGATAAAGCCTTGCCCTATTCGCAGTTGCAAATTATTCAGAACGCCACCAAAGTCCCGCAAAAAGCCTTTGAATACTACATTCAAGGCTACCAGACCAAAGACCAGACGAAGCGTGAGAAACTTCTGCAAGCCGCCATGAGTCTCTATGAAAAGGAAAAAGCGGGCGAGGTTTACGCGCAAGCCGCCTTTGCTCTGGGCGAACTTTACCTGAGCAAAAGCGACTGGAAAAACGCGGCGGATAATTACTCCAAACTGGACAAAAGTGACCGCCAATATGCCGAAGCCTCGTTCAAAGCCGCGACCTGTTTCTGGCGGCTCAACGACATGGCGCGGGCGTTGTCCGCCATTGTGCCGTTGACGGCAGATTCGCCGCTCACCAGCGTTTATAACAACGCCGGCGCGTTTTCCATCCAAGCCGCCCGCGACGAAAAAGACGCCGCCACCCGTAAAGCCTTGCTCGCCCAAGCCGTGCGCGTGCTCAAGCGCGGGGCCGAGTATTCCAACGACGCCAAGATTCACTTTAACTACGGGTACGCGCTCTTTCTCTCCGGCCTTTTCGCCGACGCCGCGCAGGAATTTTTGCGCGTGGTTGAACTTCGCCCCGAATACGGTCACGCTTACTTCTTGTACAGCAAGGCTTTAGAGCAAACTAACCAACCGGACAAAGCCGCCGCCAACGATAATCTGGCGCGTAGCAAAATGGGCGCGGAATACGGACGCTGGCAAGAAGAATGGACGAATCTGCACACGACTACTACCGTGCCGATTCAGGAACAGGATTTTAACCGCGACCTGGTGTTGCAAATAAAAGTCAGAGGGGCCAACGATGTGCGGCTCAATGTGGACGCGCAAGATGTGATGGCAAAGGCGCGTGAGCTTTACGACGCGGGGGTTGACGAAGAGGCGTTAGCGGAACTGCGCCGCGTGTTGACCGTTGAACCCATGAACTCCGAAGCTTACTTGCTTATCGGTTTGATTCAACAACGCCAGGCCAATCTCGACCAAGCCATCAGCGCCTTGAAAACCGCGCTCTTTTGGAATTCCAAAATGACCGCCGCCCACATCATGCTGGGCCGCATCTTCCTCGACAAAAACGATTGCCCGCAAGCCCTGACCTATTCGCAAAGCGCGTTAAAGTTGGAATCTACCAACCCCGAAGCCCTCGCCTTACAACGCGCCATAGACACCGGTGGCTGCCGTTAGCCATGAATAATTTACTGCTGACCGCCGCGCTGGTAACTTTGCTTGTCTTAGGCGTCAGCGCGTTACTTGTAGCGGCTCTTTGGCGACATAAAAAGTCTGCCACCGGGCCGCTTACATTGTCCGGCGCGCGCGGGCGCGTCCACGATGCGCTCACGCCAGAGGGTGCTGTTCTGGTAAATGGCGAACTCTGGCCGGCCCGTGCCGCTGACGGTCAACACTTGCCCGCCAATACCGCTATCCGCGTTATCGGGGCCGCCGGCACGGGCCTGGAAGTAATCGCTACTGACGAAAAACGGCAGCTTTAAGGCAAATAACCGTTTGTAATAATTTATTTTCCCGCCAACTCTGCCAAACCACCTTTCGCTAAATAAATCTTCGCCCCGCTAAGTCCAGTATTGACAGCATATCTATATCTGCCGAGAGAATTTCTGCGATATTTCCAGACAGTTTCCGTAGTTGTGGCACGCTATGTGCATTAAACATTCTCGGCAAGCACGTTATCAAACGTGACCCGCCGCCACCATCCCTCTGAGCGCTGCCTGCTGCTGCGCCAGTACCCTGCCAAGCAATCCTTCAGTGTACTCTCCGAGTTATGTGACCCCGGTTCCGCTGGAATCGGGGTCTCCCGCATTTAGCGCGTATTTGTCTCTATTGCCCCTTTATTTACTTACCCTTACCAATATCCACACAGCCCCATTCACCCTTTTTTCATCAAGCTATATTATCCACCGCCGACTTTTAGCGAGTAAAACGACGAGTAACAGTTTCCGGCACTTTTCAGTGACAAATTCCGTCACCAGGCCGTAGTGTGTTCACGCGGGGGCATTGCGCTCAGAGTTACGCCTTGAAGTGTGAGCTGCTGTTAATGATTATGGCTGAAGCCATAACTCTCAGCCAGGAAATAACCGCTTGCGGCTAATTTCTCTTTTTAGACTAATATCCACACAAAACCTAATGTGACACATTAGGTTTTTTCTGTTATGCTCTGCGACGTGATGGACGATACTCGCGTCAAACCCGCGTCAAGTTGGTTCACGCGCGGGCGCGAATGGTTGCCGTCGCGTTCCCTTTTAGTTTGGTCTTTGACATCGGCTGCCTTGTTAGTAGCGGCTTTTCCCGATTTTGGTTTGTGGCCTTTGGCGTGGTTTGGCCTGGCCCCCTTGTTTTGCGCCGTCGCGCAACAAACGCGGGCGCGCTACGCTTTTCTGGCGGGTTGGTTATGGGGCGCAGTCTTTTTTATCGCTTCATGTTATTGGCTCACCTACGCCATGATTCGCTATGGCGGCATTCCCAGGCCGGTGGCGTATCTGGCGTTATTGGTGCCAGGTTTAATTGTGGGATTCTTTCCGGCCCTGGCGTGCGGGCTATTGACCAGGCTTACTAAAAGATGGGGCGCAGTTGCTTTGTTTGCCATGCCTTTCTTATGGACGGCCTGTGAGTGGCTACGCTTACAGACGACGGGCCAACTCTGGAACGCACTTGGCTATTCGCAAGCCTTCCGGCCCGAACTGATTCAGGCGGCAAGTTGGGGCGGGGTTTATGCGGTTAGTTTTTTGCTCGTAGCGGTCAATGCGGCGTTAGCCTTTGCCCTTCTGCGGCGCAATGTTCGCGGGATTAGCGCGGCGTTAGCGGTAATGGTCGGAGTTAGCGCAACTATTGGAATCTCAAATCTCAAATCTCAGGTTTCAAATACTCAGATTGCCGCTTTCATCGTCGCCGTGCAGCCCAATGTGCCGATGGAAATCGGCGCGGCAGACGCGCAAGAAGACAAACTGCTGCAACGCCACTTTGCACTGAGTCGCCAGGGGTTGCAGCGCGCTGACAACGCCACGCCGCGCGTCGTGATTTGGCCGGAATCGCCGATGAGTTTTTCCTACTCGCAAGAGGCGCAACTGCGCGAAGACTTGGCGAAGTTCACGCAAGAAAACCATACTTCTTTGCTCTTTAACAGTCTGGAACCCGCAAAAGACCCGCGCGAGGGCGGTTATAACGCGGCGATATTGTTGGACGAACGGGGCCGCGTAACAGCGCAATACGACAAGATTTACTTGTTGCCTTTTGGCGAATTCGTCCCTGTACCGCGTTGGTTGCCGCTCTTGAACATGATTCCGCCGATGGTCGGCGATTTCACGCCGGGCGCGGAATACGACGTTTTTCCACTGGGTAACGCCAAAGCTGCCGTATTTATCTGCTTTGAGTCGGCGTTTCCCGCTTTGACCCGTAAGTTCACGCAACAAGGCGCGGATGTGCTGGTAAACATCGCCAACGACGGCTATTTAGGCCCGACGCCCGTGCAACGGCAACATTTGGCGAACGCCATCTTTCGCGCCGTTGAAAACTCACGCCCCGTGCTGCGCGTGACCAATACGGGCCTCACGGCCTACATCAACGAAAACGGGCAAGTCGCGGATTTATTGCCGGATTTTCAACCCGGCGTGAAATCGTGGAGCGTCGCTAAAAAAGACGGAACGCAGACCTTTTACACGCGCTTCGGCGACGTTTGGGCGTGGGCGTGCGTGGCGTTGAGTTTGTTGCTTGTTCTGGGTTCGCCGGCGTCCCGCCTGCAAAACGCGCCGGATGGCGCGTCCGAATAACGCAACATTCCACTTAAAATGAAACGGGCCTCCAGGCCAACGGAGCAGGCAAGATGCCTGCGAACCCAGAGAGTGATTATGTTTGAAACTGCATCAATACAAGAGTTACGCAATATCTTCGACGGCCTGCAAGCGCGGGTCGCCCAGCTTGGGAGGTTTCTTTGATGTTCCGGCCCGCCGCGCGGAGTTGGAAAAGATAGAAGCCCAAGCCTCTGCGCCTGGTTTTTGGAATGACCAAGCCGAAGCGCAGAAAACCATGCGCCAGCGTCGTTTATTGGAACGGCAAATCGCGCATCAGGAAAAGTACGAAGCGCATATCGGCGACGCCGGCGTGCTGCTGGATTTCGCTGCCGAAGACGAAGCCTCGCTCACAGAGTTACGCGGCTTACTGGAAAAACTCTCGCACGAAGTCACCGAAGCCGAGTCCGAAGCCTTATTGGGCGGCGAACATGACGACGCTAACGCCATCTGCACGATACAGCCGGGCGCGGGCGGCACGGATGCCCAGGATTGGGCGCAAATGTTGTTGAGAATGTACTTGCGCTGGGCCGAGCGGCGCGGTTTCAAGGCCGAAGTCTTGGACGAGCAAGCGGGCCAGGAAGCGGGCCTCAAGCACGCGACTTTCATGGTCAAAGGCGATTACGCCTACGGTTTACTGGCGGCGGAAGCGGGCGTCCATCGCTTGGTCAGAATCTCCCCTTTTAATCAGGGCGGCACGCGGGAAACATCCTTCGCCTCGCTCTTTATCTTACCGGAAATTGATGAAAACATTGAAGTTGACATCAACGAGAAGGATTTGCGGATAGACACTTACCGCTCGTCGGGCGCGGGCGGGCAGCACGTCAACGTGACGGATTCCGCCGTCCGCATCACGCATTTGCCGACGGGCCTCGTGACACAATGTCAGAATCAACGCTCGCAACACCAGAACAAGGCGGTGGCGATGCAGGTTTTACGTTCTAAACTCTACGAACTGGAGTTAGAAAAACGCCGCGCTGAAACGGCGGAACTCGAAGCCAATAAACAGGATATAGCGTTCGGTTCGCAAATTCGCAACTACACTTTGCAGCCTTATCGTTTGGTCAAGGATACACGAACCAAACTCGAACGCGGCGATGTGGACGCCGTTCTCGACGGCGATTTGGACGACTTCATTAAAGAGTTTCTCTTGAGCAAGAAAGAGAACCGTCAGTAATCGGCAGGCAGCCAAAGCTACGCCAGATTTGCCTGAATTAAAATAATGTCAGCACCATGAATGGTTAGCAGAAAGCGGGTTTTCAACTGCCTGCTGCCTGCTGCCCACTGCCTACTAAAATTATGTCAGCACAAGCACAAGTAATTGCACCACCAAAAAAACAAGAGGCCGCGGCAAACGAATCCCTGTGGGATGAGATTACCGCTATCGCTCTGGCAGCATTGAGTTTGTTGTTATTTTTGTGCCTCGTCACTTACGGCGCGAACGACCCTTCGTGGAACACTGCGGGCCAAAGCGAGACGCGCAATCTTATCGGCTGGTTTGGCGCGAATGTCGCCACCACGCTGTTCCAATTTTTTGGCGCGCTGGCCTATCTGGTGCCCGTTTTCATGGGTTATGTGGCGTGGCGGTTCTTCAACACGGCGACCTTCAGCGCGCCCGCGCCGCGTGTGTCGGGCTTGTTGTTGACGCTCTGGGCGACGGCGACCTGGCTGGATTTGCCGACGCTGCGTGGTTGGCTCAAACCTGTGCTGAACTGGATGTTTGAAGGCAGTTTTCTCCCTGGCGGCATGGTGGGTGCGGTGTTGGCGCGAACCCTGGAAAGCGGTTTGCACTTTATCGGCGCGACTATTCTGCTGCTCACGCTGGCGGTGGTCGGTTTCATCCTGGCAACGGGGTTGTCCTTCCTTGAAGCTGTCGCGCAAAGTAAAGAGTTTGTCGGTGAACTACCGGAAAGCACGCGCAACCGCACTGCCGGCTTTCGCGCCTGGCGCGCGCGTCAACGCCAACTCGCGCAAGAACGCATGGAAACGCGCCGCCAAAGCCGTTTTGAGCAACAACAGGTGCGGCGTGACGCCGCCGAAGCCGAGGCCCGCGTGAAGTTGGCGGAAACCGACCCGCCGCCGGCGCGTGTAAAACCAAACCTGGCTCTGGTTGAAGATACGGACGCGCCGGAAATCGTCATCAAACGCGACCGGCCCGCAACCGCGGCTTTAGCGGCGGCAGCCGGTGTGGGCGCGGCGCGGACAGATTTTTCGCCCGTTGTTGAAGATGATTACCACGCCGGCCCCACAGCGGAAGTGGCGGATATGCTCAGTATGGCGACGGTCTTGCGCAAAGAGGCCGAGGATGACACTGACGAAAACGCCGAAGTTGCGCCGGAAATCGGGCAAGTCATTCAAATGCCGTTTCGCAAACCGGAGAAAAAGCCGCCGCAAGAGTACGCTTTTCCTTCTACCGAACTTCTCAGCGAACCGCCTCCGCCCAGCGAACAGGCCGATGCGGAACTCTTGGAAATGGCGCAGCACATTGCCGAAAAGTGCGCTGAGTTCAACGTCAACGGCCACATCGAACACATCTGCCCCGGGCCGGTTGTCACCACTTACGAATTCAAACCCGGGCCTGGCATTAAATACTCGCGTGTCACGAGTTTAGTTGATGATTTGTGCCTCGCGCTCAAGGCCGAATCCGTTCGCATTGACCGCATCGCCGGAAAACCGCACGTCGGCATCGAAGTCCCGAACCCGAAACGCGAGACAATTTTTCTGCGCTCCGTCATTGAATCAAGACAATTCACGGAAGCCTCTTCAAAGTTGACCATCGCGCTCGGCAAAACCATTGACGGCATCAATTACGTCGCTGATTTGGCGAAGATGCCGCACTTGCTCATCGCCGGCGCAACCGGCGCGGGCAAATCCGTCGGCGTCAACTCGCTGGTCGTTTCGATTCTCTACAAAGCGCGGCCCGATGAAGTGAAATTCATCATGGTTGACCCCAAACGCTTGGAGTTGGGCGTTTACGAAGGCATCCCGCACCTCGCCACGCCCATCATCACCGACCCCAAACGCGCCACTTTCGCCTTGAAATGGGCCGTCTCTGAAATGGAACGCCGCTACAAAGAATTGGCCGGCTGGGGCGTGCGCAATATTGACGGCTACAATATGGAAGTCCTCCGCAAAAATCTGGTCGAGGACTACAATGAAAACGGCGAAGAACACAAGCCTTTACCTTACATCGTTATCATTGTAGATGAGTTAGCGGATTTGATGATGACTTCGGGCAAGGAAGTTGAAGAATCCATCACGCGCCTGGCGCAGATGGCCCGCGCCGTCGGCATTCACCTGGTTTTGGCGACGCAACGGCCCTCGGTTGACGTTATCACGGGCCTGATTAAAGCCAATTTCCCCTCGCGCATCGCCTACCGCGTGTCGTCGAAAGTGGATTCGCGCACCGTCATTGACGGCAACGGCGCGGAAGCCTTGCTCGGACGCGGCGATATGCTTTTCTTGCCGCCAGGAACCTCGCGCCTGGTGCGGGTGCACGGCGCGTTTGTGGACGAAAAAGAAATCGCCAAAATCGTCGAAGAAGTCAAACAGCAGTGGCAGCCCGATTACGACGAAACCATCGCGCTTTCAGAAGAAGAAGCCGAACACGCCGAACTCTCCGGCGGCGACGACGACGTGCTTTTCCCCGACGCTTTGCGCGTCATCGTGGAAAACCGCAAAGCCTCGACCTCATTGCTGCAACGCCGCCTCAAAGTCGGTTACGGACGCGCCGCCGCCATGCTTGATTCCATGGAACGCCAGGGACTCATCGGCCCCATTGACGGTGCAAAACCCCGCCAAGTCCTGGGCCGCGCCCACGAATTGGTCAGCGATTGGGACGAGCAAGGCTTGTAGTTGTTGTCTTGCGGTAATTTTCGGGCTAAACTAACAGGTGTACGACAATTAACGACCATGAGCCTCGGTCAAAATCACATCGGGGCCGCGCAGTTGCGGCCTTATTTGGAAAAGTGCGACTACCACGATGCACTGTTAGCGAGTAACCTTGAGCTAACCAATGGCCGCACGCTTCCGCTTGCCGCATTTTCTCAGCCAGTCCACGATTCGCGTTCAGCTTGCATCGCTGTTTTAGACGCAACCAATACGCCTGAGGCTGACGTAGCGGCTTGTCGTAGCGCAGGCGCACCTCTAGTCTTTGTTTCTTCGGACGACTGTGTGCAATTTTGGCAACAAGGTGTAACTAATCCCCAACTGTTAGTTCGCATCCCTGTTGGGCAATTACCACAATTTTTTGAACAAGAGCGAACCAGGCTTTCCCCGCAAGCTGTTTACCGTGCCAAAACCTGGGCCAGATTTGACAGTAGTTATCAACTTCCTTTCGTTGCCTTAGGTTTGATGCCCTTAGTTGAGGAGGAAATCGGCCGGGAATTAACCAGCCTTATTGAGCGTGTAATTGATAGGGTCAAGCAAACAATGGGCTGGCAAGAGATTTCCTTGGATAAGGGCCTCTGGCTGCTCAAAACTAACTTTTGGCTGCTGGCTGCCAAAATCTTGAAAGACAAACAAGTTAATGCTTTTGCCGGCCTTGAATTGGAGAATTTGACAGATGTTTTTGCTCGCCTGGCAAAGCATTACGGGGCCTCCGCGCCAATATCCATCGAAGGCACAAAACAAACTAAAGCCTTGCGCGAGGCGGCGCGCGACATATCACAATTTAGCAACCTAGAATTAGTTAGCACGGAAGCCTTGGCCTACATATATGAGAACGCTTTTATTACCAAGGAAACCCGCGACGAATTAGGAACGCACAGCACGCCGGCATATTTAGTAGATTACATTGTCGGAAAACTACGGCCCTGGATTGAAAAGATACCTGCTCAACAAAGAACAGTTTTTGAACCGGCTTGCGGCCATGCAGCTTTTCTTTTGTCTGCGATGCGGCTTCTTAGCGAATTGCCACCGATGGATACCGCCACGTCAAAAGCACGGCACAACTATTTGCAGAATCAGTTGCATGGAGTTGAGATTGATGCCTTTGCTTTTGAAATAGCGCGACTCTCATTGACATTGGCTGATGCGCCTAATGCCAACGGCTGGAACTTGCAAAATGCTGATGTGTTTGCGGACAACACCCTGGCGCAGAGGGCGCGAGAGGCCAACATTATTCTGGCGAACCCGCCGTTTGGCCCGTTCAGCGATTCTCAGCGGGCATCCCTAAAAGCGGCACATAATCGTCCACCCTTTATTACTAAGGCAGCGGAAATCATTTGGCAAGTTGTCAATAATATGCAACCTGGAGCAGTCTTTGGCGCAGTTTTACCGCAAACTCTGCTTGACAGTAAGAAAGTCACCCCACTCCGCCGATATTTACTAGAAAACTTTGAGATTAGCGAAATATGTCTTTTGCCTGCCGATAAGATTTTCAGTAAATCCGGGGCGGCATCGGCAGTAATTTTGGGCCGTCGTTTAGCTAAAGGGAAAAGTTACTCTGGTAGAGTTTCATTTAAGCGTATTCATAAGGATGGGATAGAAATTTTCAAGAGTTCTTACCAAACTTCTAAAAGCGATGAAGTTGATTACTCGGATTTTTCAACTTCGCCGAATAGCCGTCTTTATGCCCCAGAGTTACATGAGATATGGGATGGGTATTGCCAATCATTTCCCCGCCTTTCCCAATTTGCTCATATCGGACAAGGGTTTCAATTCCGCTCTAAAAAGAATCTCAAAGGGGCAATCACTGAATCAAAGGTTAGGATAGATGGCTTAAGCGAAGGCTTCGCGCATCCTGGCGAGGAAACCCATACGCATGAAAGGCCAAAAACGGCTTGGTTCAATCTCTCGCTGGATGTAATTTCCATTGAGCGAAGCGGAACATCTCAAGGGGTTTCACAACTCTTGTTAGGATATGCCCGTGCAAGCCGTGAAGCCTGGCGTTTGAAAGCCTTTATTGACAAAAAGGGACTCCCTTTTACCAGTAACTTCCTTGTAGTGAGGCCGAAAAATGGCTTACCGCTAGAAGCAGCCTGGGGGCTTTGCAATTCGCCCTTCGCCAACGCTTACGCTTACGACTACTCAACTAAAAAGGTCAATACCGACGGGCTAATGAGCGGGATGCCCCTACCGCAATGTTGCCAGGAAGACTTTACTTCCTTGATTACTGCGGTTCGTAGGTATTTTGATGCAGCATCTAGCTATAACCAATCATTGCAAGCACCTACAGAATTTGAAAAACTCAAAGAGTTGCATTGGCGCATTGATGCGGAAGTCTTGCGGCTTTACGGTTTGCCCAGGGAATTAGAGTTTAAGCTGCTCAAATTCTTCTCCGGCGTCAGGCGGCGCGGCGTGCCGTTTGAGCAGACCGAGTATTTCCCTGAAGAGTTTACCGACCCGATAACCTTGAGCGAGTTGTTGGCGATTACCTACGATTGGGAAGAAACAAATGAACGGAGGGCTGACCTCATTGTTAAGAAAGTTGAGCGAAGAATATCGCCTGGGGAAAAAGCCGAATTAGACAACCTGCAAAGATTGGCTACGGCCCGCAGACATTTATTGGCCCCGTTGCCGCTCAAAGAATTAGAGGATTTGCGGGAAGAATTGATACAGAAAGGTGTGTGGGTTGGAAAATGAACAATCTCCCGGAGCCATTTACTTATCCAACGGAACCTCACATTCGCAAGCACGGCCCGTTCGGTTATACTGACTACACTTATTACCGCGAATGGTTGCGGGACGAATTCAGCTTTCGTTGCGTATTTTGTTTGCAACGGGAGCAATGGCCTATCAAAATGCGAGGTGGTTGGGAACTTGACCACTTTCTCCCTAAAAGTACCTATCCTGAGCTTACCCTTGATTATGAAAACCTCCTTTACACCTGTCGCGCCTGCAACTCAGCTAAGAGTGATAAAATTGTTCCCAATCCATGTCGGGTGGCTTTCGGTAAATGTCTTCAAGTAAATGAAGACGGCACAATCACTGCATTAAACCGGGAAGGAGAAATGCTGATAGACAATTTGCGGCTTGATGATGAAGATTACAATAAGTTTCGCCAATTCTATATTGATGCACTTAAATCCTTTGTTACAAACGACATGATCTACTTTATACGATGGATGTCTTATCCAGCCAACCTGCCAAACCTCAAATCAATTCGCCCGAAGCCAAAAGGCAACTCACGCCTGGAAGGAATAGAAAACTCACATTACGAGCAATGGAAGCGCGGGGAATTGCCTGAAATTTATTGATGAACCAACTGCAAGTAATGAAACTCAGCGGCACATCGGTTGGTGCTGCGGCGTGTACGGCGGACGGCAGGGATTGTAGCGGCAGAGGCGCGTTCCCGCTGCCCTGCGCGTCATCGTGGAAAACCGCAAAGCCTCCACCTCGCTCCTCCAACGCCGTCTCAAAGTCGGCTACGGACGCGCCGCCGCCATCCTCGATTCAATGGAACGCCAGGGACTCATCGGCCCCATTGACGGCGCAAAACCCCGCCAAGTGCTGGGCCGCGCCCACGAATTGGTCAGCGATTGGGACGAGCAAGGCATCTAATACTGCGGTGGTCTAATGGAGATGGGCACGAAACTCTCGTTACTCTGAGAGCATGAGCGCCCCCAGAGTTTGTTGGGTCTCGCCAGCCGTGAGCAAGGTAAATACGGCCCAGGCGTCGGATTCGTTGACAGGCAGTGGCAAGTTGCGAAAACGCTCGTGCGGTAGCGGTGCGAGGCGTGCGCCGAAAACGTCGGGCAGGGCGCGTAAACGCTCCGTCGCCCATGAACGCAGACCGTTGCCCAACCATTTGGCAAGCGGGGCCTGGTAGCCCAATTTGTCTTGCCGCGTGGTGATGCTGGGCGGGATTAAGTCTTTGAAAGCATGGCGCATAACGACTTTTGTCTCGCCGTCGCGGAGTTTGTATTCGGGCGGCAAGGTGAACAGCAATTCCGCCAAACGGTGGTCAAGAAACGGTTGCCGCACTTCGCGCGACCAAGCCATCGAGTTTCTATCGCCGTAACGTAAAAGCTCCTGCAATTCGCCCTGCATGGAATCGGCGTAGAGTTTGCGGGTGAGCAAATCCCTTTTCGCGGTTGGCAGCGGCGTCATTTCCTCATCGCGGAACTGTTGCAACCAATCCTCGCTCCACCAACCGCGCATCGCGCCCCATTTGAAACGCGGGGCCGCGCCGTTATTGCCATTGCGCCCCAACATTTTATACAAACCAGGCGCGGCGCGGGCGATTAAGCCTTTCATGGTCAAGGGGAAATCGCGGGCGTGACGCGAACGAAAGCCGCGCCACTCGCGCCATAGCGCAAACAGTTGGCGATTGTCGGCCATTTCCGCGTAACGCGCTGTGAAATAAGGGCGATAACCGGCGAGAATCTCGTCCGCGCCCTGCCCGTCAAGCAAGACCGTGACGTTGTTTTCCCGCGCCAGACGCATCACCAAATGCTGCGCGAACTGGCTGGTGGACAAAAATGGTTCTTCCTGATGGTAACAGAGACGCGGAAAGAGTTTTTCCAGTTCGGCGGCGTTGGGCCAAACTTCGTGGCCGGCAATGCCGGTCTGGTCAAGCACGGCTTTGATGTGTTGGCCCTCGTCCAACGCGGCGTCGTCCATCCGCGCCGAAAAGGTTTTCTGCCCGCCCGCCGCGCCCAAAGCGTGTATCTGGCAAACCACCGCCGAAGAATCCAAACCGCCCGACAGACTCGACCCGACGGGAACGTCCGAACGAAGGCGCAAACGAATGCTGTCCGCGAAAGTCTCGCGCAACTGCCGCGCCGCTTCCGTCAAACTGATGTCTTGCGTGCGCTCTAAATCAATGTCCCAATAGCGTTTAATGGTTAAATCAAAACGCCCGCCCGTCCAACGCAAGCGCAAAAAATGGGCCGGCGGCAAGCGTTTGACGCCGCGCCAAAGCGTTTGTTCCGCGCCGGCCAACTCTTCAAAGGCGAGAAAACGGTACAAGGCGCGGTCATCCAAACCGGCGTCCACTTCGCGCCAGGGCAACAAAGATTTGACTTCGGAGGCAAACCCGAACCAGTTCGCATCGGGCCGCCAACAATAATGAAACGGCTTTTCGCCAAAGCGGTCACGCGCCGCGAAGAGTTCCTTTTTCGCCTCGTCCCACAAGGCGAAGGCGAACATCCCGTTAAAACGCGAGAGGCAATCCGCGCCCCATTCTTCGTAGGCTTTGAGGATAACTTCGGTGTCGCTGTGGGAATGAAAGACATGGCCGCGCGCCGTAAGCTCTTCCATCAGTTCGACATAGTTGTAAATCTCGCCGTTGTAGGTCAAACACGAAGACGCGCCCGCCATCGGCTGCGCGCCGGCGTCGGTCAGGTCAATAATCGCCAAACGCCGGTGGCCCAACGCGACAAACGGCGCGGCGTTCGCGCTTCGTTCCCACAAACCCTCGCCATCCGGCCCGCGATGCTCTATGCGCCGCAGCGAAAGCCGCATTAACTCGTTATCAGGCCGCTGTTTGGCGTCAATTACG
>JAYVJN010000071.1:0-3536 GCA_043769325.1 Acidobacteriota bacterium | reverse complement strand
GCAATTTCTAAGGCTGCTTTGTAATTACCAGGGTTGGCTTTTGCATACTCGCCCAAAGTCTTGCCGTCAATAAACTCAGTGGCAATAAAATGAGTTCCGGCAGATTCGCCAATCTCGTAAATGGTAATGATATTGGGGTGGTTGAGCGCGGAAGCGGATTTGGCCTCGCGGACGAAGCGGTTCATTCTATCGGCGTCTGCGGCAAATTCGGGTGGCAGAATCTTTAACGCTACTTTGCGGTCAAGTTTCGTGTCCTGAGCGAGAAATACCTCGCCCATTCCGCCTGAACCAAGTTTGGCCAGGATGGAATAATGATTAAGCCCGCGCCCAACGGCCAGGCTGTTAGTTTCTTCTTTAGTCATCGGCAAATCGTTCCAATTTCTGCCGCTGAGAATAACACGCTCTTTCGATTTTTCGCTCTAAAGAAAGACTTTTGCGGCAAAATTGGTTAGGCTAAGAGGCGTATGTCACGCGCCCGCCATTCGCCTTTGACCGACGCCGAACGCTTCCCTTTGTTGACCGAAACAGGGCGGGCGCGGCTGCAAGCCCTGCGCGAACATCCATCCGCCCCGCGTTATAACCACCCGTGCGGCGAACAACTTACGGCAAACGGACTGACGACAGTGCGGGCTTTCGAGACTGCTTTAACGACGGCCCCGCGCGGTTGGCGACACGGCGAGACGCCCGCTTGGGTCAACGAATTCGCGGCTAAGTGTTTGGCGGAAGTGCCCTTTTACCGGCAACGCGGTGGCGCAGCGAGCGATTTTTTCGCGTTGCGCCCCACGACCCGCGACGATTTGGCGCGAGAACCCTGGGCCTTTGTGCCGGACGGTCAACCTACTGATGAATTGGTGGTTTACGACACTTCGGGGGCCAGCGGCGAACCGATGTTGGTGCTGTCGCATCCGGCTACTTCGGCCAGTTATTTGCCAGCCTTGCGTTGGGCGTTGGCGAAAGTTGGGGTCACGCTGAAAGGCGGCGCGGGCGTCTCCGTCGCGCTCGTTTCCGCGCACCGCCGCACGTTCACTTACGCCACTGTTTCCAGCTATTTAGACGAAGCCGGCTGTCTCAAAATCAGCCTTCACCCCGACGAATGGCGCACGCCGGAAGACCGCGTAAAATTCCTGGACGAATGCGCGCCGGAAGTCTATACAGGCGACCCGGTGGCGTTTATGGCGTTGGCGGAATTGCCGCTCAAACATCGCCCTAAAGCCTTGGTTTCATCGGCTTTCGCGTTACTGCCGGGCCTCAAACGCGAACTCGAAGCGCATTTCAATTGTCCGGTCTTGGACGTTTATTCGATGAACGAGACGCGCTTTATCGCGGTCAAAACCGAAATTGGTTGGGAAATCGCGCCGCCTGATTTATACGTCGAAATTTTGGACGACGCGGGCCACCCGTGTGCGCCTGGTGCGCGTGGGGAAATCACTTTGACCGGCGGGCGCAACCCGTTTTTGCCATTGTTGCGTTACCGCACAGGCGATTTTGCGGCGTTGGAATTTTCCGCTGAAGTTCCGGTATTAGTTAATTTTACGGGACGCCCGCCGGTCTTTTTCGTGGCGGTGGACGGGCGCGTTGTGCCGGGTCTGGATGTCAATAATTCGTTGCGTCAATTTCCCCTCGCGCAGTTCGCTTTGCGCCAACGCTCCGACCACTCGCTGACGCTGCAAGTACTTGGCCGCAATGTGGATACAGACGCCATCGCGGCGGCAATACGGCAACTTTTCGGCGCGTCTCAAGCTCTGGAAATAACCCTTTTACCCGCCGATTTCGCCGGCAAACTTATGCCTTTCGCCAGTGAAATCAGTGAAATTAACCTGGCGGCAAATAGAGTTCGTTTCGCTGAGACCGCCTGAGCAGTTCCTAACTTACGCAAAATGTGAGATAATAGCCTCGTGAAAATACTACTTTACAACCCCGACAATGGCGTGACGCGCAATTTTATGCCGCACTTGTGGATGTTTTTGTTGCAATCGCTGACACCGCCGGAACACCAGGTTTTGCTAGTGGACGGCAACGCCAAGTCCATGAGCGACGACGAACTCGTCGCTTACGCCCGCGCTGAGGGCGTTGAACTTGTCGGCATTGGTTCCATGACGCGCATGGTCGCGCGGGCTTACCGCGTGGCCGACGCGCTGCGGGCCGCCGGTTTCAAAGTGGTCATGGGCGGGCCGCACGTTACCGAAGTGCCGGACGAACCTTTGGGACGCGACGGCGGGCCGCGCCATGCCGACGCCATCGCTTTGGGCGAAGCCGACGCCACCTGGCCGCTTATCGTAGCAGACGCGGCGCGGGGCGAACTGAAAGAGGTTTATCAGCCCGTGTTGGACGTTAAAGGCAAGGATGTCAAGCCGAGTTTGCAGCCCTACCCCACCATTCCTTGGGATAAATTGGAGTTGGAACAGTTTAGCCTGGTGCCGAAATTCTTTCGCCCGTTACTGAGTCGTCTGGGCGGCGGTTGGGGCAATTTTTACGTTGTGCCGATTGAAACGGGGCGCGGCTGTCCCTACGGTTGCGAGTTTTGCACCGTGACCGGATTTTTCGGCGATTCGATTCGTTTTCGCTCTAACGAAAGCGTCATCGAAGAGATTTTACGGATTAAAGAACGCGCCCGCCGCGACAAAGGCCAGGTTGCCGTATTTTTCATTGACGATAATCTCGCTATCAATATCAAACGCGCCAAAGCCTTGCTGCGCGACATCATCGCCGCCGGCGCACAGGTGCCCTGGGTCGCGCAAATCAGCGCGAATCTGTTGCGCGATGAAGAATTTGTTGACCTTATCGCCGAATCGGGCGGCAAGTGGGTCTTTATCGGCATGGAATCCATTGACCCGAAAAACATGGCCGACGTGAACAAAAACTTCAGTAAACCGGGCGAATACGCCGGCGTTCTGGATCGCCTGGCGCAGCGCAACGTCTATGCCATCACGTCGTTTATTTTCGGGATGGATAACGACACGCCGGGCGTCGCCGAACGCACGCTCAAGGAAATTCGTTCGTGGCCGCCGGGACTGCCGGTTTTCGGGCAATTGACGCCTTTTCCCGCCACGCCTTTGTATGACCGTCTCGCCAAAGCGGGCCGTTTGACGCGCCCCAAACATTGGCTTGATTTCGCGCCTTTCGTGATGGCCCACACGCCTCTGAAAATGACCATTGAAGACGCCAAATCAGAAGTGGGCCAGGCCTGGACAAATTCTTACAGCCCCGAACGCAACGCGCAAGCAATGGATATGCTGCGCGACGCGCCCGTCATCTACCGCATCATCCATCTCGTCTCGCGCCTCTTCTTTCGCGGCATCTACTTTCCGCAAATGGGCAAACGCGCCTGGCTGAAAGTGATTTACGACAACCGCCGCTCCATCTACGGCCTCTTCCGCGATTCTTTCAAGGAAGTCCGCGCCTCGCGCAAACGCGACGCGCTGCAAACGGCCCCGGCAGAATAAATGCCGCTGTTTAAGAGTTACCGTTAGAGTTACGCCTTCAGGCGTGATTTCACCATATGAATCACGCCTGAAGGCGTAACTCTAACGGCACTG
>JAYVJN010000070.1:0-4592 GCA_043769325.1 Acidobacteriota bacterium | reverse complement strand
CTTCGGCGATTCGGCCACCACTTTTACCAAGACACAGAACTTCGCCGGGCCGGATAATTTCTGGCATTCGCGTTACGGCGCGACGATGGGGCCTTCGCTTAGTTGGTATCGCAAGTCTTTGTTTTTCTATTATATGTCCGGCGCGTCGGCGATTTACCTGGAGCAAGGCTATGACCAATTCTTCAAGCCCGGCCCCGGCGAACACCCGTTTCAGTTGAACCCTTTGGGCCGTATCTCCGACGAATTCGTTAAGTTCGCGGAAAAACACCCTGAGCGCGGCGCGCCTTACACGCCCATCGCTTTTTTGCTCGACCCCGCGCACGGCTGGGAGATGACCGATTACCCGCATTACCCATTCGGCGTCTCGCCTATCTCGCGCCACGACGGGGCTTTGCGCGAATTGTTTGGCGCGGCCTATTTCCCTTTGCCGGAAACCGAAGGCGAACCGGCGACGGGCGACAGGCAAGCATACGTCAACGGCGTTTTCGGCGACATCTTCGACGTTTTGGTCGCCTCTGACGCGCGGCCCGACGCGCTTGATGCCTACCGTGCGGTGATTGTCGGCGGGCGCGTGCAGTGGTCAAAAACGTGGGCCGCGAAGTTACGCGATTATGTCCAACGCGGCGGCGTAGTCATGCTCAACGCCGCGCAAGTTGAAGGCTTGCCCGCCGATTTGCTCGGCGTCGAAGTAAGCAAAGAGACAGGCGAAACAGATACCGCGCGGAGCGTAAACTCTCAACTCTCAACCCTCCACTCTCACCTGAATCACAATACTAAACCTTCTAAAACACGCGATTTGGGTGGTAAGCGAAGTAACTATATTAGAAAAATAGTGGATAGTGGACAGTTGACAGTGGATAGTGGCGTGGAACTGCGCGGGCCGGTTTTTCGTTACCACAAAATCGCGCCGCGCACGGGCGTGAAAGTCATCGCTACGACTCTTGACGGCGCGCCGTTGGCGACGGTCAACGAAATTGGACGCGGGCGCGTGGTTTTCGTCGCTGTGCCGGATTTGCTCGGTTTGGACGAACGCCTGACGCCGCTGGCCGCGCATTTACTCAAGCGTCTCTGCACGGAGGCCACGCCCGTGCGCGTTGTGGGCGACGCCGAATATCTGGTCAATCGCACTACTCGCGGCTGGCTTGTCACGTTGCTCAACAATCGCGGCATCTACAAGCCGCAGCAAGGTTTGGCCGAAGTGCGACGGGAAGAAAGTGTGGAAATTATGCTTTCCTTACGCATTGGCACGCTCGACGCGGCGCGGGAATTAACGAACGAACGTCGCCTCGCCCTCACCGCGCAGAACGGCGTGACGCAAACCAAAATCACGATTCCGGCGGGCGGGTTAGCCATTGTGGAATTGTTGGAACGCAGGTGAGAAGTGGGAGAGTGGGGAGAAACGCTCCGCATGGCGATTCCCCCACTCCCCACTCCCCCACTTTTTTCCGGCACGGGCAACCGCAATAGCGGAAACAACATCTTTTCATTGAACTTATGTAAGTTTCTTTAACTCTCTCCAAAAGCACGTTAAAGCGTTGAGTTGTGTCCCCGGCCCTCAACCCACAGCGCGTCCGCGTCTGCTGCGGGCGTAATAAATTCACTTGCAACACAATTCGAGAAGGGAGTTTTTTACCATGAGAGGATATTTCTGCCCGTCCGTTCGTTGGGGGCTGATGTTGGTTTGTTTATTGCTGGCGTCCGGCGTTTACGCGCAACAGGGCGTTTCGTCGGCGTCGGCTTCGCGCACGCGCAGCCAATCTGAGCAACCGCAACCAAACCCTGCGCCGCCGCGCCGTTCTGCTTCGGGGCGGCCCGTTTACACCGCACCGCCCGCGCCCGCCGCGCCGGATGAAATCGCGGTGGAGGAAATCGTCAATTATCACCGCCATCGTCTGCCTCTGCCGAAAGCGGGACAAGGCGTGGCGATGGACGCGCGTTGGGGCAACGATAATTTTTCCAGCGGGCAGCCCGCCGTGCTGCAAATCGGTTTCACGACGGCGGAGTTTAACGATTCCACTGACGTGCGCCCCTTGAATCTGGCGTTAGTCATTGACCACAGCGGTTCAATGGCCGCCGCCGATAAGATGTCGCAGGTCAAACAGGCTTTGCAGACTTTAATCGGCAAGTTGCGCCCCGCCGATTTGGTTTCCATCGTGATTTTCGACGACACGGCGGAGGTCGTTTTGGCTTCTACGTTAGTGGGCAACGGCCAGGCGCACCGCCGCGCCATTGAGAGCATCTATCCCGACGGTTCGACCAACATCAACGCCGGCCTGATGCTGGGCTACGAGGAAGTCTCGCGCAACCGGCGCGACGATTACACCAACCGCGTCATACTTTTAACCGACGGCATCGCCAACACCGGCGAAATCAACCCGCAGCGCATCGCCGACAATTCTCTGCGTTTCAACGAGCGCGGCATAGACCTTTCGACCATCGGCGTCGGGCAGGATTTGGACAACGATTTGCTGAAAACCTTAGCCAAACGCGGGCGCGGCCTTTACCATTTCGTGGCCGACGGGCGCGACGTGGAAAAGGTTTTCGTCAACGAAGTGCAGAGCCTTCTGTCGCCTGTGGCGCGTGACGTGCGCGTAGAAATCGAGTCCGATACGTCGCTCGGTCTGGAACACATTTACGGCTACGAACCGCGTCGCAACGGCAACCGCGTCACCATTGATTTGGACGACATGAACAACGGCGTCACCCAAGTCATCATGCTCCGCTACGCCCCACGCGAAGGCGCGGGCCGCGTCACCGTGCGGTTGAGTTATTACGATTTGGAACTTAAACGGCGCGTGGAAGACGCGCAAACGGTTGACCTTCGCGCCGGCAGAGGCGGCGATTTTCTGCGCGACAACGAGGTGCGGAAAAACTACACCATCGCACAGATAGCGCAAGCCCTCAGCGATATGCAGCAAAGCTGGCAGCGCAACGACTATCGCGCCGCCGAAAGGTTAGTGCGCGACGCCACGCGCGAAACCCGCTCACGCTACCCGCGTCTCGAAGATAAAGACATCCGCGCCCAACTGGACGTAGCCGAAAACTACCTCTCAACCCTACGAAGCTATAATCTGACCAGGCGCGAATAGCCACGAAGCCAGTAGGCAGCAGGCAGTAGGCAGTAGGCAGTAGAAAAAGACAGATGTTACTACTGGCGACCCCGCCGGTAAGTCATTGGCGCAGACCGCGACGGCGGCGGCGGTTCGCGCCTGTGTTAGCGCACGCGGCTTCTTACTGCCTGCTGCCTGCTGCCTGCTGCCTGCTGCCGCGTTGCGGCCTTCAACATCACGCCGCCGTAACCCTGTTCGTCGCTTTCAGCGACGGGGCGCGTGGCGGCGGCAGACGTAGGGTTACGCTGCGCTCACCCTACGCTATATTGTGCGTCGCCGTTGGCGACAAAACCATTCGCTGCGTAAGGTGAGTAATTATTTAGGCAGTTATTCCCTTGCGCCGGCGGCTTTGAGCATTTCCAAGATGGGCGGGTATTTTTTGGCGAAGCCGATGGCGGCGGCCCCGTCGTTTTTGCGGGCGTTGGGGTCGGCCCCTTTTTCGAGCAAGAATTTGACGACTTCGGCGTGGCCGCCATAGACGGCTTCGATGAGCGGCGTGCTGCCGCCTTCGTTGCGATAGCTGGGGTATGCGCCTTTGTCCACTAATTCTTTGACTTTGGCTAAATCGCCCTTATTGGCCGCCGCCATCAATTCTACGTCTAAGGCCAGATTAGAAACGACTTTCGCTCCTTTGGCTTTGAGCATTTCCACGATGGGCGGGTATTTTTGGGCAAAACCGAGAGCCGTCGCGCCGTCTTTTTTACGCAGGTCGGGGTTGGCCCCTTTATCAAGCAACAGTTTTACCGTCTCTGTATGGTTGTTATAGACGGCTTCCATCAAAGGCGTGCCGCCGGCGTCGTTTTGCGCGTTGACGTTTGCGCCGCCGGCCAAAAGTTCCGCGACTTTGGCGTTGTCGCCCTTGCCGGCGGCGTTAAAAAGGGTTTGGTCGCCGGCAGATGCGCCCGTCGGTTTGACCGGCGCGGTATTGCTGCTGGTCTTAGCCGGGGCCGCCGGGCCGGGTGTTGGTTCCTTGCTCAGGCAAGCGTTAAGCAGCAACAAGGCAAGGGCGGGAAAAAGCGTTAATTTGTATCGCATGGCATTCATTATTTGTTCTTTAAGTTTACGGTTTCACGCCACAAATTAACTGAGGCAGTTTGTGGCAAAGCGGCAAAGTGTTGTTCGTCAAAGGTTTGCCCGTTGGTAAAACCAGCCATAAACAGGCGCGTCAGGTTTTCCACTAACGCCGTTACGCCCAGTTTGCCCTGTGGGTCATACCAATTATAAATCCAATTCATCATGCCGAAAAGCGCGTAAGTGGCAATAGTCGCGTCCACCGTGCGGTTTTCCTGCGGCAAAGTCGCTTGAACTTCGGAGAGTATGGCGCGGGCCAGTTGCGTATAGTTTTGTTTGGTGGCGGCCACGCGCTCGTATAACTCGCCCGTGAGCGAATCGGCTTCGTGCGACAATACTTTCATCTCAGCCATATTCGCGGCAAAGAATGAAAGGTGATTTTCGATAAAAACGCGCAGTTTTTCAACCGGC
>JAYVJN010000069.1:0-13668 GCA_043769325.1 Acidobacteriota bacterium | reverse complement strand
GCGCCGCCGCGAAGCCATCACGCGAACTTACAGTAGCATGGGCATTGACCCCAGCCAGTTAGGTCTGAACGAGGAGAAATTTCTCGACGGGCTCATCCGCGACCGCGTTATCACGCAGGAAGCGACGCGGCGCGGTTTAGGCGTTTCCGATGAAGAGGTCGGCGCGCGCATCCGCGAACTATTCCGCGACGGCGGGCAGTTTGTCGGCAGCGAGAAATATAAGCAAATCGCGGTTGAGCGTTACGGCAGCACGGAAAAGCTGGAACGCGAACTGCGCGACGCTCTCGCCGTCGAGAAGTTACGCGCCTTCGTCACCGCCGGTGTCCAAGTTGCGCCGTCCGAAGTGGAAGACCAATATAAACGGCAAGGCGCGACCTTTGATGTCGTTTACACCATCCTTGCGCCAGACAAGTTGACCAAGCAAATCAACCCTTCCGACGACGAACTGAAGAAGTATTACGAGGAAAAAAAGACCGATTACCGCGTTCTCGAAGCGCAAAAGAAAATCCGTTACCTCTTTATTGATTCGGCCAAAGTCGGCGAAAAGCTGAACATTTCGGACGAAGACCTGAAAGCGCAATACGACGCTCTGTCACCCGCCAACAAACGCGCCGGCGTCAAGGTGCAGATGATTGTTCTCAAGGTCGCCAAGCCGGAATTGGACTCCATCGTTAAAGGCAAGGCCGACGAATTGGTAGCGCGCGCCCGCGACAAAGGCGGCATGAATGATAAAGACTTTGGCGAACTCGCGCGGGGCAACTCCGAAGACACCGCAACAGCCTACAAAGGCGGCGATGTGGGCGTAGTCAGACGCAATCCGGCCAAGCCCTCCGACCCTCTGCAAAGCGCGTTGACCATGCAGCCTAACAGCATCAGCGACGCCATCAAATACCAGAACGCTTACTACATTTTGCGGCGCGGCGAAGATGTGCCGAAGAGTTTCGCGGAAGCCAAACAAGAGTTGATGGTCTCGGCGCGCAACCAAAAATCCTACGCCGCCACCGCCGACCTCGCGCAAAAGGCCGCCGATAAACTCAAGCAAGAGAAGGATGTTAAGAAGGTAGCTGAGGCTTTGGCGGGCGAAGCCAACATGAAGGCCGAAGACATGGTGAAAGAAACCGGCTTCATCAAGCCCGGCGACAACATCACCGGCATCGGCGTCAACCAACAATTTGAGGCCGCCATCGTTAATCTCAACAACGTCGGCGACATCGGCGAAAAGACCCAGGTGCCAAGCGGTTTCGCCGTGCCAATGGTAGTAGAAAAGCGCGACGCGAACTATTTGCCGCCGTTTGAAGAAGCCAAAGACAAGGTGGCCGAAACCTACAAAACCGAACGCGCCAAAGCCCAACTCGAACAATTCGCCAACGACCTGAGCAAAAACGCCGGCAGCGCGGGCAATCTCAAAGCCGCCGCCGAAAAACTCGGACTCGAAGCCAAAACCAACGACAAATACAAACTCAGCGGCTCTTTCGACACCGCCGGCAACAGCCCCGCCGCCGATGACGCCATCTTCCAAATGAAAGACGGGCAAGTCTCTCCAGCCTTCAAAGCGGATGACAATTACCTCGTCGTCGGACTCAACAAACGCACCGACGCGGACTTGAAAGAGTTTGACAAACAGAAGGATTCGCTCACGAAATCCGCGCTCGACACACGCAAATCGCAGGTCTTTGAAGACTACATCAGCGCGTTGCAAGACCGTATGAAAGCCGACGGGCGCATCAAAATCAACCGCCCCATCATGGAGCAAGTCTTGGAAGAAGCGCCCGCGCCGGCCCCGCGCCCGCGCCAACCACCTAACTTCCCTTTCCCGACCAAGTAACTTCGGGCTTAACACATTACGCGCCGCCGGTTTATCGTTATTTGAACCGGCGGCGCGTTCGTTTTATTTGCTGTTTGGTCAAAATCGCGGCAATAGGTTAAATTAGTTTCATCTGAGCGGCGGCGCATTTCGTTCATTCTCTAAACGATTTCATCAGTTTTGGTCAGCCGGACGCACCATATCGTGCAATGCGCGTCGGGCCGTGAGGTCAATAGAGCCGTCGTGAAATACGGCTAAATCATGTTGTAGCAATAGCTACGCAAAATTTGAGAAGATTTACGGGTTGCCTCGCTTTTGTGGCATACCCCTTGCAAAAAGGATGTGTGACGGACTTGAACGACGCGCCTGACGCTGATGAGTCCAAAGGCACATCCCCTAAATTTGAGGAGAAAAAATGAGCAAACGTAGTTTGATTATTCGTGCCACCAGTTTTTTAGCTCTTTTGACATTACTGTTTGGTAGCGGCATCGGAGTTACCGCGCAAACAAAGAAACGCGCCGCCAAAGCCAAGCCTAAGTTAGTAACCAAAAAACCGGTTCCTAAAACAATAGTGAAGCCTGTGCGGTTGGAAACTTTGGCTGTCGGCAGCAAGATGCGCGTGCGTATGGACGACACGCTGAATTCCAAGACTGCCAAAGCGGGCGACACTTTCACGGCCACCATTGTTGACCCCGTGTATGCCGAAGGCGGCGCGCAAGTTATTCCGGCGGGCAGCAAAATAACGGGTAAAATCACGGCTGCCACCGCCGCTCAACGCCAGGGCAAACCCGGTACAATTGATGTGAGTTTTGTCTCCGTTAAATTGCCGACGGGCGCGACCCAAGCCGTTAATGGTTCTTTGACCGATTTGGACGCGGGTAAAACCGAGAGTGATAACGAAGGCACGCTCTCCGGCGACAAATTGGAGAAACGCCACATCATCTTTATCGGTGGCGGCGCAGCGGGTGGCGCGTTGTTAGGCGCGATTCTCGGCGGCGGCAAAGCGACAGGTATCGGCGCGATTGCCGGAGCCGGAGCCGGCGTAGCGGCAGACTTGCTGCTCAAAGGCCCGGAAGCCGAAGTCAAGCCCGGCACCGAATTTGGCGTGATTCTTAATCAAGCCGTCTCCATGCCGGAATATAAGGGGCCGCAACCGGCGCAATAAGTTCTGACCAGTTCGGCGACTGTAAAGTTGCCGTCACATAGTGGCCGCTTTCGTGAAGGGGAGAGCGCGTTAGCGGCCACTAAATAAAACCAGGATTCGGTCATTTCTTCGTAAATGGCTGTAATAAGAAAGGCCCGACGCGAAGGGGAGAGCGCGTCGGGCTTTTCATTTTCTTTCTACTCAAATACAAGTCAGCACCCATCCTCTCCGTTAAATTCTTTGTTCAGTTATAGCAAAACAGTTTCCGCGCTTGTGAGACGCGCTCTTAATACTTTACACTCAAGGCGTAGCGCGTGGCACACGATGGAAGAACTTATTCGCCTATTGCCGAATGTTTTGCGTGCGGCAGACAACGCCCAAGAGGTTTTGGAAGCCGCCGCTTTAGCCGCCTGGCGGCGCGTGGCCGGCGAAGGCTTGCGTGAACACGCGGTGCCGTTTCGCCTCTACGAAAAAACGCTCATCGTTGCCGTAGCGGACGCCAACTGGCGCAACCAGTTGGAGGGCATGAGCCGCAAGTTGTTGTTTCGCATCAATGGTATGCTCGGCCAGGCGGTTGTCACCTACATCGAATTTCGCATTGACCCAAACACGGTGAGCCAAGTGCGCGACGAATTATACCGGCGGGAAAACGAACGCGAAGAATACGAACAACGCGCGATGGATAGCGCCACCGGGCTTTTCGCCGCCGCTGAAAGCATTAAGGACGAAAACTTGCGCCGTAAGTTTCTGCTCGCCGCCGGTAGCTGTCTCGAACGCCGTCACCGCGAAGCCGGACAGTAAATCTCAAATTTTATGCCGCTAATAACTGAAGCCGAAGTCGCCAAAATCGCTCAACTGGCGCACCTGGAAATTACTGACGACGAGTTAAAGATGTTCACGCCGCAGATGGCGAGCATCGTCGGCTACGTCGCGCAATTGGACGAACTGGACACCAGCGCAGTCGCGCCCATGCTCGGCGGCATGACACCCGAAGGCGAACGCACCCGCGCCGCCCGCGAAGATATTATTCTGCCTTCGCTCGGCACAGAACTCGCGCTTGACCAGGCCCCGGAATCTGCCGCCGGCCATTTCCGCGTCCCTAAAGTCTTGTAAACAAGAAGGTTCAAAGTTCAAAGTGCAAGGTTCAAAGAATGCCCTCGTATTTTCCGCGAGGTGAGTTAAGCGAACAATGAATTTTAGCCGGGTAGAAAAGCTATTCCCTTGAATTTACATAACTTCTATTAAAACCTTGAACCTTGAACCTTGAACCTTGAACCTTGAACCTTGAACCCTGAACCCTGAACCTTGAACCTTGAACTAACTGTTTATGCCTTCTGTTGCTGACATTCGCGCCCAACTGCAAAGCGGCTCAACCACTCCAAGCCAAGTGACCGCAACCGCGCTCGCCGCCGCCGAACGGTTGAACCCGACGCTCCACGCCTTTCTGCAAATTGACCGCGAAGGCGCGTTGCAACGCGCCGCCAACGCGCCGCCAGGTTCGCTGACGGGCGTGCCCATCGCCATTAAAGACAACATTTGCGTCAAAGGTTTGCAAGCCTCTTGCGGCTCCAAAATTCTCGGCGCGTATCACCCGCCCTATAACGCGACGGCTATCGAACGGCTCAACGCGGCGGGCGCAATCATCATCGGCAAGGCCAATCAGGACGAATTTGCGATGGGCTCATCGGGCGAAAACTCGGCTTTCGGCCCCACGCGAAATCCCTGGGACACGGAGCGCGTGCCGGGCGGTTCTTCGAGCGGTTCGGCGGCGGCGGTAGCGGCGGGGATTGTGCCGGCGGCTTTGGGTTCGGAGACGGGCGGTTCGGTGCGCCAACCGGCGGCCCTCTGCGGCATCGCCGGATTGAAGCCAACTTACGGGCGCATCTCGCGTTACGGTTTGGTGGCGTTTGCTTCCTCGCTCGACCATGTCGCCATTTTCGGCCAGACTTGCGCCGACATCGCCGCCGTTTTGGGCGTCATCGCCGGACGCGACGCGAAAGACGCGACCTCGGCAGACGTAGCCGTGCCGGATTACGTCGCGGAATTGAGCGGGGATTTGCGCGGCGTCCGTCTGGGCGTGCCGCGTGATTTGTTTGGCGAAGGCTTGGACGACGAAGTCCGCGCCGCCGTGGAACGCTCAATTGAGGCTTACCGCGAGATGGGCGCGGTTATTGTGGATGTCGCCTTGCCGCACGCAAAGTATTGCATCGCAACGTATTACATCATTGCCACGGCAGAGGCTTCGTCCAACCTGGCGCGTTTCGACGGCGTGCGCTACGGCTTTCGCACCGCAAACGCCGGAACTCTGCGCGAAACCTATAAACGCACCCGTGATGAGGGCTTTGGCCCCGAAGTCAAACGCCGCATCATGCTCGGAACTTACGTTTTATCGTCGGGCTACTACGATGCTTATTACACCAAAGCGCAAAAAGTACGCGCCCTTATCAAACAGGATTTTCTCGACGCTTTCCAAAGTTGCGACGCCATCATCACGCCCACCACGCCGACGCCGGCCTTCAAACTAGGCGAAAAAACGGACGACCCCTTAGCGATGTACCTGAGCGACATCTACACCGCCACCGCCAATCTCGCCGGCATTCCGGGCCTCTCCGTGCCGTGCGGTTTATCGTCGGAAGGCTTGCCCATCGGCCTCCAATTGCAAGGCCCGCATTGGTCGGAAGCCGCGCTGCTCAAATTCGGCCACGCCTACGAGCAAGCGCACCCGTTACCCGCCAGGCCACAGATTTACGCCTAAACACCGATGCCTCACGAGACGCGCAAGTTATTGATTTTAGACTTTGATGAGACTCTAATTTACGCCTCAGCGCAACCACTTGGGCATCCCGCTGATTTCCTTGTCGGGCCGTATCACGTTTATCGCCGTCCGTTTCTGGAGAAGTTTCTGGTTGCTTGTTTAGCTTGGTTTGATGTCGCAGTTTGGACTGTCGGCACGTCGGATTACGCGGCAGCTATCGTTGCTACTATCTTCCCAGCGGACGCAAAGCTTTCCTTTGTCTGGTCAAGAGAACGCTGCACTTTTACTTTCGACGGCGAAACCCGCGAGTATTATTGGCGCAAAAACATGAAGAAAATCCGGCGGCGCGGCTACGACCTAAGCCAAGTCATCGTCGCAGATAACACGCCCACAAAATGGCAGCAAAGCTACGGGAATTTGGTGCAAGTTGCGTCTTTTTATGGCGCTAGCGAGGATAAAGAGTTGCCGGTTTTGTGTGCCTATTTGGAGAAACTAGCAGATGTCGCCAATATACGCGCCATTGAAAAGCGCGGCTGGCGCGACCATTCCCGACTAATCTCCAGCGTATAACGTCTCATGGCGGCCTAGCATTCTAACCTCACTTGTAATTACTTAGCCATACTAAGTCGTTCAAACACAATGAGTTACTAATTTAAGAAAAGTCATTTGTCGAAAGTCTGAAAACACTAAGTTGTTTATTTACAATAACTTAGTGTTTGTATCAGAGATGCAACAAGAATTCGCTTATCGCCGTAACCTATTGAATTATCAGACTTTACCGCGATTTTAGTACGGCTAAGTAATTACTTTTAATCTTTTTTCCAGTGACACATCCGGCACCTCTACGCCTATTTTGTGGAAATACTCCGCGCTGGCGTCCAACGCGGCTTGCGGGACGAGGCCGACGAATTCGTGGCCGACGATGGCGACGCCGAGGTTTTCGGCTTCACGGCGCACGGCTTCAAAGGCTTGGTGGAGTCCGGTCTGGCGGTAATCGGTCAAATTCATAGAGACTTGGGCGAGGTTGCGCGAGGCCAGCTTCATGCCTAACGCTTTGAGCGCGGGCAAGCCGCCGTCGCGGGCGCGTATGGCGCGGGCGATGCGGCGGGCGATGCGTTCATCGTCGGTGGTGAGGTTGATGTTGTAGGCCACGAGGAAATCCCGCGCGCCCACGACGCACGCCCCCGCGCTTTGGTGTACGCGGGCCGGGCCGCAATCGGGCGGGCGTGTGGCGATGTCTTCGCGTAACGACGCAAAACCGCCGCGCCGCACGTCGGCCAGGTTGCGGCGCGTTGGTAGCAGGGCCGCTTGTTCGTAAAAATAGACGGGAATGCCGAGTTCGTCCGCGATGCGCCGTCCTGTTTCGTGCGCCAGACGCACACAGTCATCCCTTATCGCGCCCGTAAGCGGAATGAATGGAATAACATCCGTCGCGCCGAGACGCGGGTGTTGCCCCGTATGTTGGCGCAAATCAATCAACTCCGACGCCACCCGCACGGCCCGCAAAACGGCTTCGGCCATCACATTATACTCGCCCACAAAAGTTATCACGGAGCGGTTATGGTCGGTGTCCGTGTGGCGGTCAAGCACGGTTGCGCCGGTTGATGCGATGGCGTCCATAATCCGCGCCATCGTTTCCGTCTTGCGGCCTTCGCTAAAGTTTGGTACACACTCAATCATGGAATGATGAATGATGAATGATGAGTGATGAATAACGCAAGCCAAAATCTGCACTCATCACTCTGCATTCATAGTTCTGCATTTGCGCTATGGACAAATTTCTCGAACAACGCAAGAACGCCTGGCAACGGTTAGAGGATTTACTACGTTTGCTGGACACCAGCAAATTGCGCAAGCTGAACCGCGAAGAGGTGCGCGAGTTGGGCCACAATTATCGCCGGGCGGCGGCGGATTTGGCGGTGGCGCGGGCCGAATCGCGTGACCCGCGTTTGGTCAGTTACCTGAACAGCCTGGTGATTCGCGCGCACGGGCGCATCTATCGCGCCGAAGCTAAAGGCGGTCAACAGTTACGCAAATTTTTCCGCTACGATTTCCCCAACACTTTTCGCCGCACGCTGCGTTATACCGCGCTTTCGTTTGTCGTTTTCTGGGCTTTTTTCGCCGTCGGTTTCTTAGGCACACGCTACGACGCCGAATTTTCCGAACTGGCTGGCGTGGATGCCGGTTTCCGCGAAACCGTAGTAGAAACCAAAACGCGCTGGTGGGAGGGGTTGAACGACGCCAATCAGGTTGGGGCCAGCGCGATTTTGACCAACAATATCCGCGTTACCTTTTTCGCGTTTGCGTATGGCGCGTTGCTCGGCCTCGGCACGCTCTATGTGTTGGCGATGAACGGCTTGAGCGTCGGCGCGGTGCTGGCGTTGGTCTATCGCGCCGGTTACGGCAACGAGCTTTTGGCGTTTATGGCGGGGCACGGCGTTATCGAATTGTCGTGTATTTTCATCGCCGGCGGCGCGGGTTTGCTCATCGGCGGCGCGATACTCATGCCCGGCGATTTGTCGCGGCTGGACGCGCTCAAAGCACGCGGTCTCGACGCCATCCGTCTGATTGCCGGTTGCGCCGTGTTGTTGGTTATCGCCGGCATTATTGAAGGCTTCGTCTCGCCCGCGCCCATCAGTCCCAAAATCAAATTCGGCGTCGCTATTATCACGGGCATAATGCTTTACACCTACCTTTTCACCGTCGGAAGAAGCCCCGCCGCAACCGACCACCGGCCACTGATTACGGACCACTGATTTGTGCATATACGCATCAACATTCCGGCCTGGGGCGCGACGGAACTGGCGCGTGGCGCGTTGTCATTCGTGCGCGGCGGCTATACGGACGCATTAACCCAAGAGCTACAAGCCTTTGCGCCCGCCGGTTGGACGCCACATTTGCTGGCCTCGGCGCGTTACGGCCTGGCCCTGGCGGTTGAATCACTTAGAGTTAAGCGCGTCGCTGTGCCCGGTTATGTCTGTCCGGCGGTTTTGACCGGATTGCGGGCCGGCGGCGCGGAAATTGTGGCGGTTGATTGTGCGCCGTCGTCGTTTCGCTTTGACGCGGAAAAACTGACAGCCACCGTCCGCGCCGGCCAAGTTGACGCCATTCTCGCCGCCAACACCTACGGGCTTGACCAAGATTTCCCCTTTCTCAACAGTCTCGGCTTACCCGTCATCGAAGACGCCGCTTACCAAGCCGGTTATGAAGTTCCGAGTTCCAAGTTCCAAGTTCCAAGTTCCAAGTGCGGTTTTCGCGGTAATGTGAGTGTCTGGAGCTTCAACTTCAAGGCTTTAACCGGCGTAGGCGGCGGCATCTTGTGGGTGGCGGACGGCGGATGGCAGATGGCGGATTACAAAGCCCAACCCCTAACCCCCAACCCCCAACCCCTTTTCGCCAACTACGCTGTGCGAGCCGTGTTTCGGGAGTATTTGCCAAAAATGTTGGGTGGGGCCGCGCCGCCGTCGGTTGCGGGCGAAAGGGAAGCGCGGGCCGTGTTACAGGAAATGAACGCGGGGGCGATGTCTGAATTACAGGCCGCGCTTGCCCTGACGCAATGGCGGCGGCGTGCTAAACTCATGGCGCGGCAGCGTGAAAACACGCGGATTTTATCCACTGTTTTGACGCGACAGGCCGCGCTTGCGCCCGTAAACGACACGGCGGGGCAGACGACAGTTCACCTTTTCCCTGTGTTATGCCGCACGCCCGAAGCTGTCTATCGTGTGCGCCGCGCCTTGTATGAAAATGGCGTGCAGACCGAAACGCCCTATCCAATTTTATTGGGCGGGCGCGACGAATTGCCTAACGCCTACAATTTAGCGGCTCGGCTCGTGCTGATTCCGTGCCACGCAAGCCTGGGCGAAAAGCAAATGGACAGGATTTACAAGGTTTTGCAGGATTTACGGGACAGTTAAATTTGTTAATCCTGCCCCATCCTGTCAATCCTGTGAAATTTTCTGCGAATGAAGAGATTGTTCGACATTATCTGCGCATCACTAGGTTTGCTTGTTTTGTCGCCTCTGTTTTTGCTGGCGGTGATAATCATCAAGCGCGGTTCACGCGGGCCGGTGTTTTTTACGCAAGAGCGCATTGGGCGGGGCGGCGCGCCGTTTCGCTTGTATAAATTTCGCACCATGAACGTCGGGGCCGAGAGCGCGGGGACGGTTTCGCTGAAACAAGACCCGCGTGTCTTTGCCGGCGGTAACTTCTTGCGTAAATTCAAGATAGATGAATTACCGCAACTCTTAAACGTACTCAACGGCACGATGTCGCTCGTCGGCCCGCGCCCGACGGTGCGCGAAGATTACGCACGCATGGACAGCGCACAACGACGGCGCACTGTCGTCACGCCCGGTTTGACCGGCCTGGCGCAAATCAGCGGCAATACGGGGCTTTCGTGGCCGGCGCGTATCAAATATGATTTGCTCTATGTGGATGAACATAACCTGTTGTTAGACTTAGGTATAATAGTCCAAACCGCGTGGCTGATTGGCCGCAACCGCGTCGAAACTCACCCGTCTAGTGACGACGAATGGGCCGAATAGCTGATAACCATAAGCTACTTACTACTTACTAATGCGAATCAAGGGTTGAAGTTTAACCGCCAAACCGGATGCGTCGGCCCGCCGCGCTTGCCAATGGCAACCGGCCCGGCGGAAAACACGCCACTATCCCTTGTCCACTGTCACTTGTCCACTGGTTTAGCGAAAAATAGTGGACAAGTGACAGTTGACAGGGGACAGTTACGCGCTCCGCGTGGCGCAGGTCAAGGGTTTTGCGGTTTCAACCCTTGATTCGCATTACTACTTACTACTTTTTATGAATTTAACTATCACCGAACGCTTACAAGAATTGCTGCCCCGCGTGCGCGGTTTTGTGCGCGAGGAATTGTTGCCGCTGGAACATGAATTTCTCAACCGCCCGTTCCGCGACAATCTGCCCGCGCTGCAAGCCAAACGCCAGAAAGCTAAAGAGTTAGGTTTGTGGGCCATGTTTTTGCCGGAGCAATACGGTGCGCCAGGCTTAACGCTGTCCGAATTTGCCCATATCAGCGAAGAACTGGGCCGCACGCCTTCGGGCCACTACGTCTGCAACTGCCAGGCCCCGGACGTGGGCAACATGGAGGTTTTGCTTGAACACGCCTGCGAAGAACAGCGCGAACGGTTTTTGCTGCCGCTCACACGCGGCGAGATGCGCAGTTGTTTCGCCATGACCGAGCCGGAGTTTGCCGGTTCCAACCCGACGCAGATGGGCACAACCGCCGCGAAGGATGGCGCGGATTACGTTATCAACGGTCATAAGTGGTTTACTTCCAGCGCGGACGGCGCGGCCTTTGCCATCGTCATGGCCGTTACCGACGCAAACGCGCCCAAACACGAACGCGCCAGCCAAATCATCGTGCCGCTCAATACGCCGGGTTTTCGTCTGGTGCGCAACATCAGCATCATGGGCGACCCGGGCAGCGATTACAGCAGCCATGCCGAAGTCGTTTTCGAGAATTGCCGTGTGCCGCAAACCAACCGCCTCGGCGCGGAAGGCGCGGGGTTCGCCATCGCGCAGGAACGCTTGGGGCCGGGCCGTATTCACCACTGTATGCGCTGGATTGGCATCTGCGAACGGGCCTTTGACCTGATGTGCCGCCGCGCCGCCACCCGCGAACTCGCGCCGGGCCGCCCTCTTGGTAGCCGCCAGATGGTGCAGGAATGGATTGCCGAATCCCGCGCCGAAATTGACGCCGCCCGCTTGCTTGTCTTACGCGCCGCCCACGCTATTGACGAAAAAGGCGCGGCCCAATCGCGTATTGAAATTTCTATCATCAAATTTTACGTCGCCGGCGTGCTGCAAAAAGTTCTTGACCGCGCCATCCAAACGCACGGTGCGCTTGGAATCACCGACGACACGCCGCTCGCCTATTGGTATCGCCACGAACGCGCCGCCCGCATCTACGACGGCCCCGATGAAGTTCACAAAACCGTCGTGGCGCGGGCGATTTTGCGTGAATATGGGTTGGAAATTTAGTTTTGCGTTGGCAGTTTTGTGTTTTTAAGCGTACATTTTGGCCTTGTGATTGCTGTCACAGAGAAGGGGCGAGACGTTTATGCCGTTATTAAAAGTTAAAAGGTCGGCGCAAATAACCATTCCGCTGGAATTGCGAAAACGGTTCAGAATTGACGAAGGCGACTATATCGAAGCCAGCGCATTGCCGGAAGGCATCTTGCTGAAACCCATTACATTGGTTGAGCCAATGCCGGAAAACCTGCTAAACCAATCCTTGAGCATCGCTGATTGGGAAAGTGAATTTCAGAGTTGGGCCGATAGCCACAGCGACCTAAAAGCGGTGGTGCTGGATGATAGCCGCGCAGCTATTTACGGCGATGATGAGCGATGACGAAGTATTTAGTGGATACAAATTTGCTGCTTCGTAGCGCACAACCGCTTCACCCAATGCACCAAGCGGCGGTAGCCACGCTGCGGCGGTTAAAACGCGCCAAAAGCATTTTATGTATCGCCCCGCAAAACCTCATAGAGTTTTGGGCAGTAGCCACCAGGCCGGTGGAAAATAATGGTCTGGGCCGGTCTATCGTCGAAGCTGAAAAGGAACTGGCCAGGCTGAAAAAGTTTTTCACGCTCTTGCCGGATAGTCCCGCCATCTTTCCTGAATGGGAAAAGCTGGTTGTAACCTGTGAGGTCAAAGGCAAGCCCACACACGACGCCCGCATTGTCGCCGTTATGAAAGCAAACGATGTTGACCATCTTGTCACCTTCAATGGCGGCGACTTCAAACGCTTTAGCATCAACATAATAGAACCAAGCGAAGACAAACCTAAACCGACAAAATAACGATAAGCATGACAAAGGCCAGTCAGATTGACGCCACGCGCCCGGTGCGCTCCGGCGAAGAGTTGGACGCGGAACGGTTGCGCGTGTATCTCGCGGCGCATTTGCCAGAATTTGCCGGGCCTTTAATCATTGAACAATTCCCGCGCGGGTTTTCCAACCTGACGTATTTATTGCGTTTAGGTGAGCGAGAACTGGTGCTGCGGCGTCCGCCGTTCGGGGCGAAAATCAAGACGGCGCACGATATGTTGCGCGAGTACCGCGTTTTGTCGGGGTTATCGCAGGTTGGGGCGAGAGTGCCGCGCCCGTTGCTGGCGTGTGCAGATGAAGCGGTTTTGGGCGCGCCATTTTACGTCATGGAGCGCGTGCGCGGCGTTATTTTGCGCGACAAGCCGCCCGCCGGTTTCGACGCTGCAACGGCCAACAGGCTGGCGCATTCGTTTGTGGCGAATCTGGCTGAGTTGCACAATTTAGATTACCGCGCCGCCGGTTTGTCGGAACTAGGCCGGCCCGAAGGCTACGTCCGGCGACAGGTTGAGGGCTGGGCGCAGCGTTACCGGAACGCCAAAACCGACGATGTGCCGGAAGTGGAACGCGCTTTCGCGTGGTTGGGCGAGAATCTGCCGCCGGAAAGCACTGCCGCGCTCATCCATAACGATTACAAATACGACAATATAGTCTTGGCGGAGAATGATTTAACGCGCATCGTGGCGGTTCTGGATTGGGAAATGGCGACGATTGGCGACCCGCTGATGGATTTGGGCACGACGCTCGGCTATTGGGTGGAGAAAAGCGACCCTGATGTCTGGCAGCTAACGCCGACGGCCCTGACCGCCCGGCCTGGTTCGCTTACGCGCCGCGAACTGGCCGAAAGTTATGCCGCCGTGAGTGGCGCGGATTTGTCTAACCTTGTCTTTTACTATGTTTACGGCCTCTGTAAAATCGCCGGTATCGCGCAACAAATTTACTATCGTTTTCAACAGGGCCACACCAGTGACCCGCGTTTCGCCGGACTCATTCACTGGGTTCGCGCTTGCGGCCAACTCGCCATGCGCGCCATTGACTTGCGGCGCATTGATGATTTGTAGGCAGAGTTTAGGCAGAAACGCGCACGGAAGTCTCGCGTGT
>JAYVJN010000068.1:0-6698 GCA_043769325.1 Acidobacteriota bacterium | reverse complement strand
GGCAACCCGGAGACGGCGCGCCCCTCGCTCTTTATCCGCGACGAGGACATCCGTTTATCGTTTCTCTACGGCAATTACACAACACTCACTTCCCTCAGCGACGACGAACTCAAACGCATCATCGAACAACGCCTCTCGCCGCAATTCGTCTCAGTGCACGCGACGGATTTAGACGTGCGGGCCTATCTTTTGGGCGTGGACAAAAAACGCGCCGACATCAGCGAGAAGTTCGACAAACTGCTCGCGGCGGGCATCGAAATTCACGCGCAAGTTGTTCTCTGTCCGACAATTAACGATGGCGCGGTGCTGGAAAAGACGGTGCGCGATTTGGCCGCGCATTTCCCGCAAGTGAGCAGCGTGGCGATTGTGCCTCTGGGCCTCACGCGCTACAACACGGACGCGCGCCTGACCGCCGTGACGCCCGAATTTTGCCGCCAGGTAATTGCCGAAATCACGCCCCTGCAAGACGAACTGCGCGGAAAATTCGGCAGCAATTTCGCGTTTCTCGGCGACGAAATTTACCTCAAAGCCGGCTTGCCGATTCCGCCGCGCGCGCATTACGGCGATTACCCGCAAATTGAAGACGGCGTGGGCATGGTGCGCTCATTTGAAAATTCGTTCACGGCTTTGTTGCGCCGTCTGGCGAGGCAAGCATCAGTTCCTAAATTACACGGCACGATGTTGACCGGCGAATACTTCGCGCCCATTCTGCGCCGCCGCGCCGCGCAGCTAAACGATAAATTCAACACGCAATTGCAGGTTGTCGCGGTTAAAAACAACTACTTCGGCGGCGATGTGGGCGTGGCCGGATTATTGACGGGAGGCGATTTTCTCGCGGCGCGCGACCAAGTGCGCGGCGATTTCGTCACCATTCCCTCCACCGCGCTCAAAACCGGCGAACCCATCATGCTCGACGGCATGAAACTGGACGAACTGCAAGCCCAAATCGGACTGCCGGTTCACGCTCTGGACTTCACAGGCTTGGCGGCGCTGCTACAAGCGTTTTGAGTCCCGCCTTCAGGCCGCCTAGCTGCCGGCGTGAAGGCGGCACCACCAACGAAATCCGCATGAGCAAGATTCTCGACGTAGGCTGCGGCCTCAACAAATGGCCCGGCGCAATCGGCATGGACATCAACCCGCGCACCGACGCCGATGTCATCCACGACTGCGGCGTCGTTCCTTATCCATTTCCCGACAATGAGTTCGACGAAATCATCTGCCGCCACGTCGCGGAACACGTCCCCGATGTCATGGCCTTCGTCGCCGAACTCCACCGCATCGCCAAACCCGGCGGCCTCATCAAATTGTGGACGCCGCACTACACCAACCCCGACTGGCCCACCGACCCCACGCACCGCAACCACTTCAACAGTTATTCCTTCAATTGCTTCATCGAAAACCGCGCCCTCTTTCCCTTTTACACCGATGTCCAACTAAAACCCTTGCACGTCTATGTCTCGCTGGCTAACCTCTGGCACTCGCTCGGCCTGGAGTTCCTTGTCAACCTCGACCAATACTCCCCCAAATTCCGCTTCACCCGCAAATTCTGGGAATTCTATCTGAGCTACATCTTTCGCGGCAAAGAGCTACGGTTCACTTTTGAGGCCATTAAAGTTTGATGGGTTTGTATCGGGTAAATTTTGAGATAAAGCGGCTTACCTTCATCTGCTTCTGCCAACAAACACAAGATTAGCAAATCGCATAACAAGAAATTTTCTTTTGGCTTTTAGTGTGTTATTTTGCCTATTGTGGTTTACGCCAACCGTTTTAGCCTACATCCTGTCTAAATTAGCTGTGGCGGTTTGCCTATCAAAGTCATTACCAGAGAAATAGAGGGAGTGAAAAATGCGATTCAAATTAGCTAGTTCATTGTTACTTTTGTTGGGAATTTGGTTGTCGCCAACATTCTTAAATTCGACATCTAAAACAGAAGCCGCCAGGCCTCAGCCAGAGAATGGCGAAGAAACATCTGTCAGGGCTGTCATCCAATCATATGGTGAGGTATTTAAGAGCTCAAATGCTGAGAAAGCTAAATCCTCTTTTTACGAAGGGGTCAGAATTTTCACATATGCCAGTGAAGGTGTAATGGAGGTGGGCGGTAAGCAATATTACAGGGCATTGACGCGCAACAAAAAACAGTATCCGCCAGTGCCATATAATGAAAAGATTTTGCACATCGACATAAACGGCAATGCCGCCATCGCCAAAGTTGAGTTTAATTTGCCTGGCGCTCGATTGGGCGGGACTAAAACCAACCCTTACGACCCTCCGCCCGGAGTTACTAATGCCCAATATGTCAGCCTGCTAAAGCTCAAAGACGGTTGGCGCATCGTAAGCATTGTTGCCTCCCTGAGGGAAGGTAAATAAGCTCTCGTTAATTGAAAGCGAAATATACAATTTAACCAAGGCGTGCACGGAGTTGTTCTTGGAACATTAGTGTTTCAACTGCTCTTAACACAAGCAAGTGCGTGGGGCCGATGTGCGCACCTGCCACACCTTACTAAAATTGTGGTGCGCACTCAGCGTGGAATTTCTCGTCAACCTTGACCAACACTCCCCCAAATTCCGCTTCACCCGCAAATTCTGGGAGTTTTACCTAAGCTATTTATTTCGTGGGAAAGAACTACAATTTGAGTTTGAGAAATCGCTGAACCCTGTTTTACATCCAAGCTAACAACGCTCCAGTAATCACCATCTGAAACTAATCCATAAATACACAAGCTAATCCATAATTCTGAACTCCCAGTTCCTGAGAATTGCAGATTTGATGGCCCATTTTGATTTCCTAATTCCCTCAAATAGTTGATACTATTCTGAGTAATCATATAAGCCGAAAACTTGGCATAAGAATTGCCTTGTTTTAGCATGGCGTATCTGAGGTTTAACACAATAAAAATAGTAATAAACCGATACCAACGCACTTACACCCCAGGTATGGGGGCAGAAAGAACTAAATTAAGGAGTGAAGAGTAACGCTATGAATCTTAAAAAGTACCGCAAATTTCTTGGGCTATTTCTGTTTGCAGTAATAGTCTGTATAGCCCACCCTGCTATTATTCAAGCACAATTGACTCGCGGTTCAGTGGCAGGCACTGTCCGTGACAGCAATGGGGCAGTAGTAGCTGGCGCAGTCGTAAAAATAACTAATATCGGCACAAACATCTCGCGTGAGGTAACAACTAGCGATGATGGCTTTTACCGCGTCAGTGCTTTAGACCCTGGCACTTATGCCGTTTCAATAGAGAAATCAGGATTCAAAAAGCTGGAAAATAAAGGCGTTCCTGTCAACATTGCGACAGAGACCGCCTATGATGCTGAACTTACAATAGGTGATGTGTCAGCTTCAATTGACGTTACAGCCGACGCCGAGGCAATTTCGCTCAACAAAACCAACGGCACAGTTGGCGCTATTTTCACTGAACGGCAAGCAGAAACTTTGCCGCTTGGCGCAGCCCGGTCAATAGAAAATCTGGCTTTGCTGTCCCCTAATGTCTTCAGTGCGCCGGGTTCAAGCGGTATCTCCGCTAACGGACAACGGGCGCGTAATAACAACTTCACGATTGACGGCTCTGACAACAACGACATTTCGGTCACTATCCGCACGACTCCTATTATTCCGGAAGCTGTCGGGGAGTTTCAGATTCAAACAAACCCTTACAGTGTTGAGTTTGGGCGTAATTCAGGCGCACAGATTAACATTAACACTAAAGGCGGAACGAACAAATTTCATGGCGATGTGTTTGAATACTATCGCGGCAGCGGGCTGAATGCGGTTGATAATATTGAGAAAGCCAACGGCCTTAGACAGCCCTCGCGTTTTAACCGTAATCAATTCGGCTTTGGTGTCGGCGGCCCAATCATCAAGGATAAGACCTTCTTTTTCTATCTTTTCCAGCTTGACCGCACAAATACAGGGCAAGGATTAGGAGGCAATGTTCGCATTCCTACCCAAGCCGGCCTGACCGCCCTTAACAGTGTTCCGTTGCGAACCGGCCAGTCTGCGGCCAGTCGCCAAGCAGTCTTAGGTAGATTAGGTTTCTTGAGCAATGTTATTTCGCAAGGAGTTACTTTCCGCTCAGTGAATACCAGCCAAATTGTCAATGGCGTGGCAATTGAGACGGGGCTGACGAACGTGCCTATTGTGCAAAACTCGGAATCCTACAATAACACGCTTCGTATTGACCACCGGCTGACAAGCAACGACAATATTACGGGTCGTTACATTTCCAATAAACCAACCGACCTGAATGCCGTCAGCAACACTGGGTTTGGCTCAATATTTGCAGGCGACCAAGCGATATTCGACCAAAACCTATCGCTTAGTGAAACCCATATCTTCAACTCGCGCGTAATTAACGAGTTTCGGGTTTCTTATATCCGGCGCAACTTACAATTTCCAGAAAGAGCTCCCAACGAACCGACTGCCGGCATCACCGGCCTGTTTTCTATCGGTGGCGCGGCCAACTTCCCACAGGGCCGTGTGCAAAATAGCTTCCAGTATTCAGATACTTTAAGCATGGAAGCCGGCAACCATCGCCTGAAATTCGGCCTTGACATTCGCCGTATTCAACTGAAAAATATTGCAGCTTTTGACTCTAAAGGCACCTTCACCTTTAATAATCTTCAGGATTACGTCAACAACTTTGCCATCAATTATGCTCAAGCTCTGCAAACAGCAGACTTCGCTGCCCGTCAAACACAGCAGTTCTATTTCGTTCAGGACGATTGGCGTGTTTCACCTTCGCTCAACCTATCTTTTGGTTTGCGCTATGAGACCTCTAACAATCCGTTTGGCTTCTTTGGCGCAACCGACCCCCAAAGTCTGGGTGCTTTAGTGCCAGGGCCGACTCGCCGCGACAAAAACAATTTTGCGCCCGCATTTGGCTTCGCCTACAGCCCCCGCTTAAAGGGTGACGGCCTTTTTGCCAAGTTCTTTGGCGAAGGCAAATCCTCAATTCGTGGCGGCTATCGCATAAGTTACGATCTCTTGTTCTTCAACATTCTGACTGTTAACGCTTCAAACTTCCCGCGTGTGGTTGTATTACAAACGCCTAACGCCACCGATGTTTATCCTAACCGCATCCAAAGCACTGGCGCAGCGACCTTTAATCCTCTGGCAACCTATGTAAATACCCCGCAGAATGCGGAAACACCCTACTCGCAACTCTATAGCTTGTCCATGCAGCGCGAGATTGGTCGTGACTATCTTTTAGAAGTCGGTTACACAGGAAGCCGTTCGCTCAACCAAATTAACCAATTGCAAGGTAACCCCGGCATCCTGACTGCGGCTCAGATTGCTACCGTGGTTGCCATGCGTAATGCCGGCGCCATTCCTAACCTCCAGGCGCGTCGCCAATTACCGCAATTTGGCTCTCGGGTTCTCATTGACACTTCGGCTCAGGGAACTTATAACGCGGGTTATGCCTCGCTTAACAAACGATTCTCCAATGGCTTACAGTTTGGTGTTGCTTACACATTCAGCAAACTTATGAGCAACAATGACGAGTCATTGGGTGTTGGTGCTATCACTGGTGGTTCGCCGCAAATTCCGCAAGACTTTTTCAACATCAAACCAGAAAAAAGCGTTTCGGCGTTTGATCGCACGCACCGGCTGGCAGCTAACTTCATCTATGCCCTTCCTTTACCGCCAGGAGGCTTTTTCCGTAATACTGTTATGAAACAGGTATTCGGTGGATGGGAACTCTCTGGCATCATCCAACGCCAATCTGGTCAACCATTTACGATTTTGACTGGCGTTGATTCCAATGGCAATGGCGGCGGCGGTGACCGTCCTAATTTTGACCCTAATGGTTCATTCCTGTTTGATCCTGTAACAGGTGACCTGCGTTCTTTCACAAGCCCCGTAGTTGGCGGGCGGTTTATCGTACCCCTTGGAACTAACAACTTGCCTTTGGCTAACAGTTTGGGAAATGGCGGTATCGGACGCAACACTTTCCGCGCTCCTGGCTTTTACAATACCGATGTCTCTATTACTAAGGGTTTCAAAGCGCCTTGGGCAGAATCGCATCGTGGAATTTTCCGTTTTGATTTCTTGAATGCGTTTAATCAAGACAGCTACGGTCGCCCTGTGAATACCTTGAGTAGTGCCGACTTTGGACGCAACCTTAACAATTTTGGCAACCGCTCCATGACACTTAGCTTCAAGTATTCTTTTTAGCTAAGAGAAAATCAATACTGCAAAAAGGACAGGCGGTTAAACTGCCTGTCCTTTTTTTCATTTCTTCCATGCTATTATTTTTGTGATACAATTCCGCTGTGGATTTCATACAACTTTCGCTTACTCCGCTTGGCCCTGGTGATTTAATTGACCGGGCGATACGCTTGTATCGGCGGCATTTTGCGACGTTGTTGTGGATAGCCGCGCCGCCGACTTTGGTGACGGCTTTGGGGGCGGTGCTGCTCAGTGTGGGGATGCGGGAGGCGCGGCTGGCTACGGGTAACGCTTCGCTGGTTCTATACGCCACACTTTTGCTAGGCGGTTTTTTTCTCTGGTTGCTAGGGTTGTTGCTCTATCTGATTGTGATGGGCGGGGCTTCGCGCAACTTGGTGACGCACATTTTGTGGGGCGAAGCGGTTTCGGCGCGCGCCACTTACCGCAATGCGCGGGCGCGTTTCGCGGGTTTGCTGGGAGCCTCTCTGTTAGTGTTAGTGGGGCTGATTTTGGCTACTATTATCGC
>JAYVJN010000067.1:0-7210 GCA_043769325.1 Acidobacteriota bacterium | reverse complement strand
GGCAACACGAATGTCTCGCTGGCGACCATTGACATCAAAGGCAAAACCATGACCAATGTGCCTTTGTGGGTCATGGCGGGCCAGCCCGATGATGTTATTACGGTCTTTCTTGGTTACGGGCGCACAAAAGCGGGCCGCGTTGGTGGCGATGCAGCCAACCGTGTTGGTTACAACGCTTACACCGCACGCACCTCTGAGGCGATGTGGTTCGCGCAAGGCGCAACCGTTACGACCAGTCTTGACACTTACGAAATCGCTTCGACGCAAACCCACTTCACGATGGAAAACCGCAACATCGTGCATGAAGCGACCTTAGAAGAGTTCAAAGCGGCCCCTGCATCCATCCATGCGAAGCGGGGCGAAGACGGCAAAAAAGAACCTGGTGAAGAGCATATTCCGGGTTACAAAGAATCGCTCTACCCGCAAGTTGACTATAAAGACCAGAAGAATCAAGAAAACTTCGGCGCTAACAAAGAACGCCACGCTTACAATTACGCCTGGAGCATGGCGATTGACGTAGCCAGTTGCGTCGGTTGTAACGCTTGTATCGTCGCGTGCCAGTCGGAAAACAACATCCCCGTCGTTGGCAAGGAACAGGTGGCCCGTAGCCGCGAAATGCAATGGCTGAGGGTTGACACTTACTACAAAACCGCCGAGCAAGACCAACGCAACACCGATTCGCCGATGGGCGACCAGACGGAAATTGACGGCGCGTACTTTATGCCCATGCCGTGCCAGCAGTGCGAAAACGCGCCCTGCGAAACGGTCTGTCCCGTCCACGCGACGGTGCACAGCGCGGAAGGCTTAAACGACATGGCTTACAACCGTTGCGTCGGCACGCGCTATTGCTCAAATAACTGCCCGTTCAAAGTCCGCCGCTTTAACTTCTTCCTCTATCAGGACTTCGACACGCCGCAATATCAAATCATGCGTAACCCCGAAGTTTCGGTGCGTTCGCGCGGCGTCATGGAAAAATGCACCTACTGTGTGCAACGCATTCAAGGCGCGAAGATTACGTCAGAAGTAGAAGGCCGCGAAGTGCGCGACGGCGAAATTTTGACGGCGTGCCAATCGGTCTGCCCGACCAACGCGATCACCTTCGGCGACCAGAACAACGCCAACAGCGCGGTTGCCAAGCTGAAAAAAGAAGAACGCAACTACGGCCTTCTGCCCGATTTGAATGTGCAACCGCGCACGACCTATCTGGGCACGGTAAGCAATCCGAACGAAGAACTGAGCAAGGGATAAATTATGCTGGCCTTAGCCGCTCCGGTTGGACAAAATGTGCTTTTACAAGGCGTTAGCTGGCGTCTCTATGAGCAATTTTTAGTCGAAATCGGTGACTCCCATAGTATGCACCTGGCTTTTGATAACGGTTCATTGGAGATTTCCGTGCCAACACCCCATCACGAGGTGCCGAACCGTATCTTATCCAACTTGGTAACTTTAGTTTGCCTGGAAAAAGGCATTAGCGCATTGGATTTTGGGGCTTCCACTTTTCGCAATGAGACCGCGCTCAAAGGTTGCGAACCGGACACGGCTTTTTACATTCAGAGCGAACCGGCGGTGCGCGCGCGTTTGGACATAAATCTCGAATTTGACCCGCCGCCCGATTTAGTCATTGAAGTTGATTATACGCATCCATCTTTGGCTAAACTGCCTATTTACGCCGGTTTGGGCGTGCCGGAAGTATGGTTGTCGGAAGGCTTTGAGGTCGAGTTTTACAGGTTAGTGAAAGGCAGTTACCAGAAAGTCCGCAGCAGTTTGGCGTTGCCGTTTCTGGACAGCGAAACCGTCACCGGCTTTTTGCGAAAAGGATTGGCCGAAGAGCGTATTAAATGGTTACGCCAGGTGCAGGATTGGGCGCGTAACGCGGCGCAATAAGCGATATGCAAAGAATAGAAGATTTCGACGACATTCACGTCTCCAAACCGCCGGTCATTGAACCCGGACACTCACTCGTGTCCGTGACCGAGAAAATCAACGCGATTGTTCTCAAGCGCAAGACGGGCATCGGTTGGTTAATCGGCTTTCTGATGTTCTTCGGGATGGCGCAATTACTGCCTTTGGCGGTGGGCAAACTGCTGTATTCAGGCGTCGGTATTTGGGGCAACAACGTGCCGGTGGCCTGGGCCTTCGACATCATCAACTTCGTCTGGTGGATTGGCATCGGTCACGCGGGAACGCTGATTTCCGCCATCTTGCTGCTCATGCGGCAATCCTGGCGCACTTCGATTAACCGTTTCGCCGAAGCCATGACGCTCTTTGCCGTAGCCTGCGCGGGATTGTTTCCGGCCCTTCATACGGGGCGGCCCTGGATGGATTACTACCTGTTCCCTTTGCCCAACACGATGGGGATGTGGCCGAATTTCCGTAGCCCTCTGATGTGGGACGTTTTCGCGGTTTCGACTTACGCGACGGTTTCCGCGCTCTTTTGGTACGTCGGGTTGGTGCCCGATTTGGCGACCTTGCGCGATACGGCCAAAAACAAATTCGTGCGCTTTTTGACAGGTATGTTGTCGTTGGGTTGGCGCGGTTCGGCGCGGCATTGGGATAGGTACGAAAAGATGTACCTGATTCTCGCCGGACTTTCGACGCCGCTCGTTTTATCGGTTCACAGCATCGTTAGTTTCGACTTCGCGGTGGCGCAACTTCCGGGTTGGCACGCCACGATTTTTCCGCCCTATTTCGTGGCCGGCGCGATTTACGCGGGCTTTGCGATGGTTTTGACCATTGCCATACCGTTCCGCCGTTTCTTCAACCTGAAGGACATGATTACCGATCGCCACGTTGATTTCATGGCGAAAGTCATGTTGGCGACAGGGCTAATCGTCTTTTACGGCTACATCATGGAAGCGTTTTTTGCCTGGTACAGCGCGAACGACCTGGAACGCTTTATGATGTACAACCGCGCTTTCGGCCCCTACGGTTGGTCTTACTGGTTGCTTATCCTATGCAATGGCGTGATACCGCAGATTCTCTGGCTCAAAAAGTTCCGCGACAACACGATATTCCTGTTTCTGATTTGTCAGGTTGTCAGCGTCGGGATGTGGCTGGAGCGTTTCGTTATTATTGTCACCAGTTTGAACCGCGATTTCATCCCTGGCAACTGGGCCATGTATCAACCAACGATGTGGGATTTTATGACCTTCCTCGGCACAATTGGTATGTTCTTCAGCTTGATGTACTTGTTCGTTCGCTTCGTCCCCGCTATCTCGATTTTTGAGGTGCGGACATTGCTACCGGAATCGAAAGTTAAGGAATAATGGAGAATGGAGAATGGAGAATGGAGAATAGATAATTGATAGCGGGCAATCACTGTCATTATCTATTATTCATTTTCCACTATCCGCTTATCGGGTTATGGAACACAAGGAATTATACGGCGTGATGGCGCAGTTTGCGAATCCGACGGATTTAACCCACGCGGCGCAAGCCACGCGGGCCGCCGGTTATCGCCAGGTGGACGCTTACTCGCCATTTCCCATTGAGGAAGTGATTGAGGCGTTGCATTTTAACTCAAAATTGCCGTACCTGATTTTTTGTGGCGGCATTATCGGGCTGATTTCCGGTTTCTCGCTGGAATACATTACCGCGACGAGTTGGTACCCCATCAACGTCGGTGGACGACCAATGTTTAGTTGGCCCGCATTCGTTCCGGTGGCCTATGAATGCACCATTCTTTTCTCGGCTTTAACCGCCGTCTTCGGGATGATATTGCTCAATGGCTTGCCCTGTCCTTATCATCCGGTGTTCAACGTCAAGAGCTTTGCTGAACGCGCCACAACGGACGGTTTTTTTCTGGCAATTGAAGCCAAAGATGAGAATTTTAACCACGCGGAAGCCCGCGCCTTTTTAGAAAGTTTGCACCCCATCGAGGTAAGCGATGTTGAAGAGTAAGTCAGTGGTCAGTGGTCAGTGGTCAGTAGTCAGTCAGCCGATGCGCGTGTTTGGCTGTCTGCTGTTTGCCGCCGGCTGCCTACTTAGTACGGCGTGTCGCCGCGATATGCAAGACCAACCAAAATATAAGCCTTACCGTGAGGCGGCGTTTTTTAACGATAAGCTTTCAACGCGCCCCGCGGTTGCCGGCACGGTCTCACGCGGACACTTGCAGGATGACGCTCACCTCTACACGGGCAAGCAAGAAGGCGGGCCGGCGCCCGGCCCCGGCAACGAATTTGCCGGTTATGAAGATAAATTCCCGTTTCCTGTGACGGAAGAAGTTTTACAGCGCGGACAGAAGCGTTTTGAAATCTTCTGCACTGCTTGTCACGGGCCGCTTGGCGATGGCAACGGCATGATTGCGCGGCGCGGTTTTGCCGGTATTAAAACCTATCACGATGATCGTTTGCGCAATGCTCCGGTGGGCTACATTTTCGACGTGATAACCAACGGCTTTGGCAAGATGCCGGCTTATAACTACCAGATTCCGGTTAAAGATCGCTGGGCTATCGTCACATATGTGAAGGCTCTGCAATCCAGTCAACCAGGCACTGCGCCGTCAACTACTACGCAAAATGCGCCGGCGCAACCATCGGTTAGTCCGGCTGCGTCGCCGGCGCACAACACAACCACGCCAGCGGGAGGACATAACTAAAAGTGGCGCATCATACCGCAGAACTTGACTTTACTCCGCCCGCAGCCATCGCGCGCGCCGGCACTATCGCGCTTATTGTCGGCATTATCGGCTTGGTTATTTTAGGCGTTGGAGCAGTGACTTCCGGCGTTTCCGGTCTGTTTTTCCGCTCTTATTTAGTCGCGCTCATTTTTTGGGCGGGCCCGGCGATTGGTTGTTTGGGGATGCTGATGTTACAGCACGTCATCACCGGCTCTTGGGGGTTGGTGACGCGGCGCGTGCTGGAAGCCGCCACACGGACGCTGCCGTTATTGGCAATCCTGTTTCTGCCATTGCTTTACGAAATGACATTGGGCGGCGGGCATCTCTATCATTGGGTGCACCCCGAAGCCGGCGATAAGATAATCGCCAAAAAAGCGGCTTATCTGAATCCGGCCTTTTTCTGGCTTCGCACCGCGCTCTACTTTATTTTCTGGGGTTTCCTCGCGTGGCGTCTCAATTCATGGTCAAAACAACAGGACGAGACCGGCGACCTTGCGCCTTTGCGTAAAGCCAATCGTTTCAGTGGCCCTGGCATTGTCTTCTTCGTTTTTTCGGTAACTTTTGCCTCGACGGACTGGGTAATGTCGCTTGACCCGCATTGGTTCTCGACGATTTTCGGTCTGCTCTATCTGATAAATTGGTTGCTTACCGCCTGGTGTTTTGTCATCGCCGCCATGTATTGGTTGTGGAAACGCGAACCGATGAACCAGGTGATGAACCCGCGCCATTTCCATGACATCGGCAAGCTGATTCTGGCTTTCGTCATGGTCTGGGCTTATTTCACGCTCTCGCAGTATTTGATTACCTGGGCCGCTAATCTGCCGGAAGAAACGGCCTGGTATATCCGGCGCGGTTCGGGACTGTGGGATATTCTCATCAAATTCATCGTCGTCTTGCACTTCGCGCTGCCTTTCTTGTTTTTGCTGTCGCGCGGTATAAAACGCGACCCGAGAAAATTGATTGGCGTTATCGGCCTTATCTTCCTGATGCGGATGTACGATATGTTCTGGACGATTTGGCCTGAAGTGGCGCGGCACGGCGAACATATTGACATCACCGGCGCGTGGACGGTAGTTCCGGCGTTGGTCGGCCTCGGCGGTCTTTGGATTTCTTTCTTTGCTTGGCAACTGCGCCAACGCCCGCTGATGCCGCCCCACGACCCGAAATTGCAAGAAGCTTTAACGACAGGATGGCACGGACATTAATGGAAAGGATAAAGGATAAGGGCGAAAGGATAAAAGCCCTGATTAATTTATCCTTTATCCTTCATCCTTCATCCTTTTAACGATATGGCACATAGTTCACATTCATCGAAAAACGACAGGTCGCTGGAACTCGGCTACCAGGAAGATAATGTCAATATAAGCAGTCTGATTAAGTTTCTTATCGGGCTGGCGATATTCACCGCGCTTTCCCTGGTGCTGATGTATGGCCTCAGGCTGGCTTTGGAGTACAAGGCGGCGGAAGATGACAAAGCTGAGGCCAACCCCATGGCACAGACCGACCCCATGAGCCTGACCGCCGAACAGCGGGGTGAAAGGCAAGAGTTACTACCGCCTGAACCGCGTGTGCAGGCCGCCCCTGGTTTCGGTGTGCGCGGAGCCGACGGCAAGTGGGTTGTGCTGGAAAATAAAGCTCCGCAGGCCGAGTATTGGGAACTGAAAAAGCAATGGGATAAAGTCCTGGCAGAGGGCGTAAAAGAAACTAAAACCGGCACGGTTATTGCTAAACCGATTGGCGAAGCGATGAAAGAGTATCTCGCCAAGAATCCGCCGGTGCGCGAAGGCGCAAAAACGGAAGAAGGCGTCGTTGAAGCCTCTGAGACCAGCGCCGGGCGCGTCCCCGGAGCATCCGCACACGCTATGACAGAAGCCCATGAGGGCGAGAAAAAAGAAGCGGAAGGCAAAACCGAAGGGGCGAAACCAGTTCCGACAGCTACTCCCGCCGCCAAAGCAAAAGCCGCCGCCGGTGGTCATTGAAATGAAAGCAGTACCAGACAAGCAGTTCAAAGTTCAAAGTTCAAAGTTCAAAGTCCGTTCTTTGGCATTATTGGTATTTGCAGCCTGTGTCTTAATGCCGGTGCGGGCGCAATTGGGTAATTTTCGGGAAGGCGCGCCGCTTTACGGCCCGCGTCCGCCATTGGGGCAGGCTCCGCCGACAACCGGTTTGCCCAAACCTCTGCAAGAGGCCACGATTGAGCAGAACCTGAACGCGCAGATACCTTTGGACGCGCAGTTCAAAGACGAAACCGGACGCGCAGTGCAGATTGGCGAGTACTTTGGCAAACGGCCCGTTATATTAGCTCTGGTCTATTATGAATGCCCGATGCTGTGTAACCAGATTCTGAACGGCCTGACGGGCACGTTAAAGCAGGACAACTTCAACGCCGGCAACGAGTTTGAGGTAGTAGTTATCAGTTTTGACCCCCGTGAGACGCCTGAACTGGCGGCCAAGAAAAAGGCGTCATACATAGATCGCTATGGTCGCCCCAATACCGCGAACGGCTGGCACTTTTTAACCGGCGACCAGGCCAATATTGATAAAGTAGCGCAAACCGTTGGGTTTAAGTATTACTGGGACGCGGAAACCAAC
>JAYVJN010000066.1:0-4848 GCA_043769325.1 Acidobacteriota bacterium | reverse complement strand
CCCGTAAAGTATTGCATTGATTGATGAGCCGAGCAGGACTCGAACCTGCGACCCAATGGTTAAAAGCCATTTGCTCTACCAACTGAGCTATCGGCCCGCTTCGCGCTCAGAGCTATTTGTGGCCCTGGCGCGAATTGAGGATTTTACACAGAACGCTTATTTGTGGCAAGCCTACATTGTGCAGTTTGCTTTATGGAGGCACAGTTAGCAGTGAAAGCTACTTTGGGAAGGAGAATTGGTAGGACAGGTGAGGCATCCTACCGGAATCCGGTCGCCGAACTATTCGGGGTCGTTGGGGTCGTTGAACAGTGTTGTCAAGCGAATGCTGCCGTGTCCAAACTGTGGAAAACCTGCTGTGAAACGGTTGCCCGGGTCAAGATTGGAAGCCGTGTCATCGGGCGGGAAAATGATAAGCGATTCGAGAAACGCGGTGAGTCGGCGCTGATTGTTTAAGGACAAGTTGGCAAAGGCATCGCGCGAGGTTTGCGCTTCGCCGCCGTGTCGCAAAATCACTTCGCGCAGATTGATGCTGCGCCCGTCGTGTCCGTAAGACGGCGTGGAGCCGACGCCCCACAACGGAGTGGTCAGGAACATGGTTTGCAGCGTTCCGTCATAGTTGCGTTCGTGAAAATTCGGGCCTAAGTCGTGCCGTTTAAAATCCGCAAAAATGTTCTCGACGACGAACGGTTGCAGATTCGGCCTTTTCAGCGTGGCGAAACCGCTGTTGTCGTTGACTTCGCTGAAAAGCGGCGCGGCGGTGGCAAACAAGTTATTGTAAATGCCTTTCTCAGTGTCGTAAACCGTCTCGACATCGGCCACGCGGCGGTCACGGTTGATGCGTAAATTGGGGATGTGACATTGCGTGCAATTCACCTGTTCAAAGATTTCACGCCCGCGCCGCGTCACTTCAGTTTGCTCGTGAGTGCCGGCTTTGAAGTAATTGAGCAAGTAAAACTCCATATGGTCAACCAGACTCACAGGGATTTCGTTGCGCACCCCGTCGTTATCAGGGTCAGCGTTGACATTGCCCGTCGGCGGTGCGTTGACACGATCTTTCGCGCCATCCAACACCATGCCTGAGGGCGTTACAAAACGCGCGCCATTGTGCGCGCTCAATAATTCGGGGTCAGCCGCTTGCAACCCCATTTCATCATTGAACGCGCCCACCGCAAACTCACGAATCGAAGTGGTGGCCCCGTGATGAAAGAATGGTTTGACGCGCAAATCCGCGTCCACGCCTCTCACTTGCGAGGTATCGAAAGTGCCATTCGGACGGGCCGTGATGCGTCCGTAATTGATGCCTTTGTCCACCAAATTGCGCGTGACATTAAGGTTTGACTGTTGGGCTTGCTGTCGCGCCGCCTCGCGGATGGCGCGTAGGCCGGCGGTGATTTCGTCGGCCAGCATCTCTTTTATGCCGAGACCAAACAGGTGCGGCGCGTCGCGGCTGTCGGGCCTGGTCACCACGTCGCCGCCAAATCCGGCGGAACCGCGCGGGCGTCCGTGACAAGCCGCGCAGCTATCGGCCAGGCCCGCGCCCAACGCCAGATTGTTGTTGATGTCGCCCACGCCGTCGTTCGCCAAAGGGCCGACGCCCTGACTCCGCAGAAATTTCCGCTGAAACAGTTGTCGCCCGCGTCTGACCGAGCGAAACGGGTCGCGCGCAATGATGAACGAGGATGAACCAGGCGTCATCACATTGCCGCGTCCGGCCCCGATTTGTTGCGTCAATGATTTGGCAATGCCCGCATTAGCGGCGTTTGGATTTTGCGTTCGGTCAGTTAACTGCGCCGAAGCCGCAGAACTGAATAGCGTTGCGATTCCAGCCATAAAGACTATGACCGACAGGATGGTTAATTTTAGTTTCATTTTTCACCTTTTGTTGAATTTCCCTATCCTTACTCGACACTAAAAGTTGTTAGCCAGGGGCCATCCGTCGGGGCAAACGGCGTTCTTGATAAATCCGTGGCGAGTATCCACGCGAGGCTTCACCCGTCCTTTGCGCCAAGTAGCGGCAAAGAACGTCTGGATGATTTATGACATCCTATTACAATTTCAATAAATTACCAATAAGAACGCGGTTGCATATTTTTTTGATATGCAACCGCGTATTGGCAAACCGCTACTGAAATGATAACCACCGAAAAATGTAACGGTGTCGTTGGGTAGGTTTGGGCGTATGTGCCCTCCGCGTCTGTTACAGTGACGCTAGTTTTTCAGCCAGCGTCCAAGCGCAGAATCTTGCACGAGAATCGTTTGCGTGCGCTCCGGGCCGGTGGAGACAAGGCCGATTTCGACGCCGATTTGCGCGGAAAGAAAGTCAATATAGGCGCGGGCGTTGGGTGGTAGTTCGTCTAATTCGGTGACGCCTTCGGTGCTGGTGAGCCAACCGGGGAGCGTTTCGTAAACCGGTTCGACGCGGGCCAAATCAGCCGCAACAGGCGGGAAATAGTCAATCGCTTGCCCGTCTAAATTATAGCCGACACAGACTTTAAGCTCCGATAGCGCGTCGAGCACATCCAATTTGGTTAAAGCGATGGAGGAAAAACCGTTGATGTCGGCGGCATAGCGCGTGGCGTGGGCGTCGAACCACCCGCAACGGCGCGGGCGTTTCGTCACCGAACCGTATTCGCGGCCCCGTTCGCGGATGAGTTGGCAAATGTCATCTTCCGCGCCGAGCATTTCCGTCGGGAAAGGGCCTTCGCCGACCCGCGTGGCGTAGGTGCGCACGATGCCCAAGACGCCTGTGATGCGTGTGGGCGCGAGGCCCGTGCCGATGGCGACGCCGCCCGCCGTCGTGCTGGAAGAGGTGACGTAAGGGTATGTGCCATGGTCAACATCAAGCAGCGCGGCCTGTGCGCCTTCGACCAGAATCGCGCGGCCCTCCTTGGCGGCGCGGTTAAGAAACTGCATGGTGTCGGTAACGTAGGGCCGCAAGCGTTCGGTGTAGGCTAAAGTTTCGCGGAAAACCTCTTCCGCGTCGAGCGGTTCGCGCCCGTAAAACGTGATGATGTGGTTGGCGTCCGTAATGCCGCGTTCGATACCGCGCCGCAGGGTTTCGGGCGACATGGCATCAGCCACGCGAATCCCGCGCCGGCCCGCTTTGTCTTCGTAAGCCGGGCCGATGCCACGCAGAGTCGTGCCGACCTTTTCATTGCCTAAGCGTTCCTCGCTGGTGTGGTCAAGCGCACGGTGATAGGGCAAAATCAGGTGCGCCCGCGAACTTACGCGCACGCGCTCCGGCGAGATGTCCACGCCCTGTTCAGCGAGTTGGTCAATCTCCTCGAAGAACGCTTTCGGGTCAATGACCATACCGTTGCCCAGCACACAAATCTTGCCAGGATGCACTACGCCCGACGGTAACAGCCTCAAGGTAAAGGCTTTCTCGCCTACATAGACCGAATGGCCGGCATTGTGGCCGCCCTGATAGCGGGTTACAATCTCAAACTTACCCGCCAACAGGTCAACGACCTTGCCTTTACCTTCGTCGCCCCATTGGGCACCAACAATTACGATAATCATTATTTCAGTAAGCAGTAAGTAGTAAACGGGGCCTGAGCATTTCTGCTTATTGCTTACTACTGGCTACTATTTTCTTTCTAGATTCAATAAAATAGAAGCTGCAAGAGCCGCGCACTTCGGCTAAATCGCGTGGTTCTATGGGGTAGAGGCGGCACTGTTCGGGGCGGTTTTCATAGACGCCGCAAGTTGAGGAGCCATCGTCGTGTTTTTTGAGAAACGGGCATTTGAACAGGATTTCACAGCACGCGCCGCAACGGTTGCAATCGCCGCGCCGTGTCGCTAAAGACTCGCTCACTTCGTTTTTACGGAAGTTAGAATTGACGAAACGGCGCACTTTGCCTTGCGCCTGGCGCGCGCGGAAACGGGCGTCGGCGACGGGTTTGGCGCGTAAACCGGCGGTTAGTTTCTCTTCAATGTTGTCTAGTTTGTCGGATAGTTTACCGCCGAGTTCGTCCAATTTACCCGACAGTTTTCCCTCAATGCCGTCTAGTTTGCCGGTCAGTTTTACCTCAATGTCTTCCAGCGCGTTTTGAATCTTATCGCGCTGGCGGGTGAACTGTTTCATAAAAGAGAGTTTTTAGTTGCGAGTTTTCCAGTGAGCACTAACTTCTTGAATTTGCGCGGAGTTGGCTAAAACTAAAAACTTCCTGGCTAAATCCGTCTGTGCTATGGCTACCGGTTATGAATTGGCGCGGGCGACGCCGGCGTATTTGTCCAGCATACGCGAGATGGCTTCTTTGGAAACGGCCCCGACGATGCGTTCGGCTTCGCGTCCGTCACGGAAAAGAATCAGCGTCGGGATACCTTTGATACCGTAACGCTGTGGCGTATCTTGATTTTCATCAACATTTAGCTTGGCAACCCGCATCGCGCCGGCGTATTTTTCCGCCACCGCGTCAATAGTCGGCGCAATCATCCGGCAAGGAGCGCACCAAGCGGCCCAAAAATCCACCAGCACCGGCTGACCGGCCTGTAATACATCGCCTTCAAAACTGGCGTCTGTAACTTCTACAACGAATTGATTCATGGCATCACCTCTGAGTAAGCATCCGGCAAGCACACCTCAGACACAGAAACGACAGACAGAGTCGTTGTTTTTCTGCATTAGAGGGCAAACAAGAGAATATAACAGGTTGGCTTTATCTTCAAACTCACCTTACGCAGTTAAAACCTGGCTGCCAGCCTTGCTTGGTTTTCGCGCTGAAAGCGCAGAGGAAATTAGCCGGAGGTGACAACCACCGGAAACGACGCCGTAAAAGGCTGTGCGCTCCGGTAGGAGCGCGGGAACAGCGGTTGTTCCCGCGTCCCTCGCGCACCGCTGACGCG
>JAYVJN010000065.1:0-10451 GCA_043769325.1 Acidobacteriota bacterium | reverse complement strand
CTTATCAATTATTGCGGTCACAACGCCGGTGTAGCCATAATAGATGATAATTGATAACCACATCCGGCGTTAGGTTAGGGTAAATCCGTCGGGCAAGTTAGCTCGTTGTTATTTTCTTACTTTGAATAAGCCCTGCGGCGGGGAGGCTTGTTCGGCAATTTGGCGGCGCAATTGGTCAATGGTCGAGCGAATGGCTGGCGCAATGACGTTTTTTGGGGCTAATTGTAAGAATTTTTCATAAACCCGAATCGCCTCACGATACCGCTCTAGTTTTTCATAAACCTCGCCAAGTAGTTGATAAAGCAACGGTTCCGAGTCGTATAGTTGCGCCAGCGCGAGTTCAAACTCGGTTACGGCTTCTTCGTATTGACCCTTTTCCTGGTAAAACAGAGCCAGACCGGTGTGAGCTTCGGGTTGATAGCCGCGCGCTTCTTGCAAAGCGCGTTGAAAGGCGGCAACGGTTTCCTCTTCGCCGCCCTTAGCGCGGTAAATGCGGCCTTCCACTACTGCGGCTTCGGCGTAATTGCGGCGTCCGGCGCGGGCCAATTCGATTTGTTCAAGCGCATCATCGGATTGGCCTAAATCTGCCAAGACACGCGCCAGACCGAGGTTGGCTTCAGGGAATTTGGTGCGCAGTTGCAACGCGCGGCGATACGAAGCGGCGGCTTTTTGGCGTTCCTCAGCCGTTTGCGCTTTGTCGCGGGCCGCCTCCGCTTGTTGAAAAACCAACTCGGCGGAGTCCGTGCTAGTCACCAAGCGCACCGCCAAAACGCCAGGCGGCAAAGCTATCAGAGGGCGCGTCACTTCCTGGTAACCCTGTGCGCGAACCCGCAAAACGTGGCGGCCTGGCTTGGCGGCGATAGCAATCTCGCCCTTTTCATCCGTGACGCCGCGCCGCACCTCATCTAACCAGACAACAGCATTGGGTTCCGTGCGCACCATAAACGACTTAACCGCGCTCTTAGGGGCCTGTGCCAACGTCACTTGCAGCAACGCAAAGATGAGCAGCCCCGCGAAAAACCTTAACTTGCCTGGCCCAATTGAATTCATAACGCCCCCTACTTGCTTTTGAGATGCTTAACTTCCCATAAAGCGCGGCGTTTTTCAAGTTTTGCGAACTTATTTATGATTGGACTGGAATGGATTTCTTGCCCGAACGAAAGACCCAAAACTCGCTCAAGGCAAAATTGACTAACCCGCACAACATTATCGCGCAAAGATTCGCCGCGATGAGGGGCCAGCGCAAAATACCGACGAGCAGTTTCATCAGCAAAAGATTGCCCAGCAAAGAGTTTACGCCGTTGGTCAGGTTGAAACGGACGAGCCGCGCCAAGGTTTGTCTCGTTGTGGCGGGCCGGTCGTGCCACGTCCAGCGCGTGTGCCAGTAAAAGTTGTGGAGAACCGCCAATTCCACTGCCGCCGTCGTCGCCCAGAGGTAGTTTGACGCGCCAAGCGTGGCAACAAATAGCTGTAAAGCCAAGAGTTGCGCGCCCACGCCGAGCAGCCCGACGGCGTTGAATTTGAGCCAGCGTTTCATACCCGTTCGGCGCGGTACAGGCGGGCCGTGTTTTGCGCCGTCATTAACACTAAAAGCAAGAACATCAGGCAGATAGCGACCACGCCGCCGATGTCGAAAAGGTTGAATTTGTGGCCTAAGATTTTTGGGTAAGGGTGCGTGAAAAGCGTGAGATTGCCGACCATGAGCAGCAGACGCAGTTCCGTCGGGCTGATTTTGCCAACGCTGATGGAGAAGGTGCCGATGGTATAAGCCGCGAGATAAGAATTTATCGCCAGCATGAGGTAAACCGCCAGCGTCAGGAGCGCCAGGGTGATGTTCATACGGCCCGATAAAGCCAAACCGCCCAGCAAAAAGAGCGCGCCGAAGGTGTCAATCATATGATCAACATAAAAGCCGTAGCGCGGGCGTTGGCGGTTGCGTGTGCGCGCCAAAGTGCCGTCCAGACTGTCGCCGAACCAGTTGGCAAAGAGCATCAGGTTGACGAAGTGCAGCCACAAAGGGTTGCCGCGACTGAGCCAATAACCGACGCCCGCGCCCAACATGGCGAGTAAACCCAGCACGGAAAGATGGTCGGGGCCGATGCGTGCCGGCATCCGTTCCGCCAGCCACAGCAGGGCCGGTTTTTCCCAAGGGGCCAACCAGCTTGTGTTGACGCGCGCCGCATTTTTGAAAGTTAAAGTTTCCATACGCCAAACATAACCGCAAAGCGCGTGCCTCAAGTGATTTGTTGCAATGATTGGATTTAGTTAAACAGGCAGAAATACAACTGCCAGATTTTTATGACATTTGCCAAGAAAAAGCGGCAGGTAAGGGCAACGCTCTAAAACAGCCGCAAAAAAGCAAACAAAGCACAAAGAAGCCAGTAGGCAGTAGGCAGTAGGCAGTAGGCAGTAGAAAAAGACAGAGGTTGCTACTGGCGAAGCGCGAAGGTCGCGTCAGTGGCGCAGACCGCGACGGCGGCGGCGGTTCGCGCCTGTGTTAGCGCAACGCGGCTTCTTAACTGCCTACTGCCGGCTGCCCACTGCCCACTAGTCGCGTTGCAGCATTTGGGAGTTTTCTTTATGCAGGGCTTTCTTATAGCCGCCATCCGCGCATCAACGGCGGGACGGGCGGCTTTATCACCTATCAGCTATCACTTATCACCTGTACGGCCTTTAATTAGGCGGGTGGAGCGGCGTACAAGTGATAAGTGATAGCTGATAAGTGATAGTGTGGCCTACTTTGACATGAGCGCAATTTTTATAAGAAAGCCTTGTTTCTTGATGCGTCTTTTGCGCCTTTTGCGGCCTTCTAAGCCAGCTTCATTGCCTCTTTGATTAGTTATCTAAGAGAAGATAGGTTGTTTAGTTTTTGTGACTTCTGTGCCTTTTGTGGAAATGTTTCGGACAGCTACTTTGGTGCTTGCGCGGGTTGGGCGCGGAGTTCGGCGATGCCGTGCGGAGCGGTTTTTTCCACTATCAGAGTAAAGTTTAGCCACTCGCCGTTTTTGGTTTGGAGCAACAATTCCAACAAATAATCGTCAGTTTTGATGATGCTATGGGGCGTAAACCCGCCGCTTTGTTGGAAAAAATTGAGATCTTGCGCAGCGTTTTCGCCGGCGGCAACCGGGCTGGCCCCGTGAGCGGTATGGAAGTCGCGCAAGGCTTTCTGGTCGCCGGTATTGAAGGCTTTGAGAAAAGCGGCGAAGGTTTTGCCGGCGGGTGTTTCGGGGAATTTGAACGAACCTTCGGCAACGGCTGGCTTCGCCACCTCGCCGGTGACGGCTTTGGCCGCTAACTCTTGCGCTTTGGCCAGGGCTTCGGCGGCGGGGACGGCGACATCGGGTTTGACGCCCACGCCTTCCCAACTCGTACCGGTGACGGCATTCTTGACTTCGGCAAAGGGCACGCCGAGCGTGAAAACTCCTTGAATTGAATAGAGTTGCACCGGATGCGCGCCGCCGCCGGTGGTTTCGCCGATGAGCGTGGCGCGTTTCAGAGCCTGCATATCGTAAGCAAATTCCTCGCCGCCGGAGAAGGTCTTGCCGCTCGTGAGCAAAAAGACGGGCCGGTTCAGGTAACGCGGGCCGGCGATTTTTTCGCGCGTCCACGATTCGTTTTTCGTGCCGGTGCGCGGCACATTACTGGTAATCAGGTGAACCGGCTTTTCCGCCACAAAGTAACTCACAGCTTCGGCTACCATCTGGACGGCCCCGCCCTTGTTGCCGCGCAAATCTATGATGAGCGCGTCAGTGTTGGCGAGAAAAGCCATTGCCGCCGCAAAGGTCGGGCCGGCCAGGTCAGTTTGCGGCCAACCGTTCACCTGCAAATAACCGATGTTGCCGGGCAAGACCTCGGCTTTAGGCATGGCGAAATTTCCGGCGCGGCCAAAATCGGGCGGCAAACCGCCGGGCCGTGCGCCGCCGGGACGCAAATAAAGGTGCTTGTCTTTGCTCGCCTCGTAAAGATGCTTGGTCATGGCGTCGGCCAAAGTGTTGACCGTCGTAAGTTTGTCGTACTCACCCGCCTCAATGCGAGTGCGCAAGGCCGCCACGATGCGCGGCGCGGCATCGGGGAAAACATAGCGTTCACTGATATTTTGCAGGATTTCCGCCAACGCCGCTTTGCGTGTGGCTTCATCCAAAGGGCGATCCGGCGGCGGCCCCGGCGATTGGGCGCGGGCCGTTGCCAGCAGCGCGACACAAGTTACAATGAGCGCGAACATAAAGCGTTTGATTTGTTTGTTCATAATCTTTTCCAGTTATCTATTGCTTGATGTGATTGAGCCAGCCACGAACTTGCCGCGCCACTTTTTCGGCGCTGGGCGGGTCGTAGTTTGACATAACGATTAGGGTGTAGCCATCTGCCGGGCCGATTTCCAGTACGGCGTTAATGCCGGGCGCACCGCCGGCGAATCCGAGGCCGCCGAATGTTCCCGGTGTGGCGGATGGGTTAGGATTGCGAAAATCGTAAGCGCGGAGTTTGCCGCTCTGTAAAGCCAGCGCGAATTTGAGCAAATCGGGCGCGGTTGAATAGCCGCCGCCCGCCGGACTGCCTTTGGCGGGGCGCGTGTAAATGTTGCTTTGCCGCGCTTTGGAGTTACCGTCGCGGGCATAGCCGTTGGCCAGGTTGAGCGTCGGCGCGTCGGCTTCATACCAATCGGTGTCGTTCATGCCGGCAGGTTTGAAGATGTTTTCGCGGACATAAGCGTAATAATCCTGGCCCGTGACCTTTTCGATAATCGCGCCCAGCACGATATAGCCGCCGTTGGAATACTGTTGCCGCGTGCCGGGCGCGAAGGCCAGCGGTTCGCTCGCAAACAGCGGCAAAAAGTCATTGACCGCGCGCAGTTTATCTTTGGGTGTGGCCTCGAACTTGGGGCCGAAAAAATCGCCGATGCCTGAACTCATGGAGAGCATTTGGCGGATAGTGACCTTTTCGGCGGCCTCGCGGTTGGGGTAATCGGGCAGGTGTTTGCCGAGCGTGTCGTCGTAGGCGAGTTTGCCCTGGGCGACGAGTTGCCCGATAGCCATTTGGGTAAAAATCTTGTTGATGGAACCGAGGTTAAACTTGGTGTCGGGGCGATTGGGTGCGTTGAATTCTTTGCTCGCCAGCCCGTAAGCCTGATGAAATAACGGCTTGCCAGCTTTAGCCAGTAACACAGCACCGGAAAATTCATCGGCTTTGACCAATTCTGCCAGGTGGTTTTTCAAGGCCGCCAGCATTTCCGCTTCCGTCTTTGGCGCGGGTATGGCTGCTTTGGGCACGTCGCTGGTGGGCGGTTCGGCGTCCTCCACTCGCAAACTCAGCATCTTGTGCGGCGGTTTCGCTTCAAACTCAAAGCCAATTTCGAGCCAACCGCTTTTCTGCGTGCGCACCAGAATCGTGACTTGGCTTTCGCTGGCGGCTGGCACGCGCTTGAGTTCGAGGTTGCCAAATTCGCCGCGCATTTCCTGAAACACTTCCAGGCGGGCTTCTACCGGACGCTGTTCCAATGCGATGGGCGCGACGTTATTGGTAAAAAATTCGCGCATCTGCGCCGCGTCGCCTGAATTGAATGCTTTGAGATAACCCGCCACCCGCTGTCCGGCGGTAGTTGCAGGCAGTTGCGGCGTGTCTTGCGCGAAAACCGACATGACGAGCGAAACGACAATTAACAAAAAGGCGATGATTAGTTGTTGCAGCATAAAATTTTCCTTTCACCCGACTGGTGACAGGAGGCATCATGCAACAAAAAAACGTGGCGGTGGTTAAGAGCGCGTCAAGAAATTGTTAAGAATGTAAAATCTCAGTGAAAAGGATTTACGCGGCTGTCGCCAGGTTGCTATGATGCCTGGGTATGGAATCGGGCGCACGCCAACCAAAACTGATGTACGCGCTGGTCGGCGCGTTAATCGCGCTGTTGCTGGGCCTGGCGGCGTTGCAATACCACTGGCTGGGCGAGGTCAGCCGGGGCGAACGCGAGAGAATGCAGAGCAATCTAAACGTCAGCGTCAAACAGTTTGCGCAGGACTTTGACCGCGAGCTAACGCGCGTCTTTCTCGCTTTTCAGACCGACCTCCGCGCCGAAACTGAGCCGGCTGATATTTATGCCGCACGTTACCGCAACTGGCGTGAAAACGCGCCTAACCCGCGTCTGGTGCGCGACGTTTATTTGTTGCAGCAGAATGCCGGCAAAGGCTGGCAACTAGCGTGTTATCAGGAAAATATGACTTTCACGCCCTGCTCCTGGCCGGAAAACCTGGCTGCTTTGCGTCAGCGTGTGGAAAACCCGCCGGAATTCCATGATGAGGTGCGACGGGTTATCAACAAAAACGGGAAGACGGAAATGATAAACCTCATCGGAGCGTCGCCCATGCCACACGCCATGACCGACCCGGACATCCCCGCGCTTATCGTTCCGGCAGACAATCCTTTAATGCACGAGCCAGGTTTGCCGCCGGTATTGTTTGACCATCACAACAAGTGCTTTATCGTGGTGCTGGATGCCGATTACTTAAAGCGCGAATTCATCCCGCAACTGGCGCAAAAGTATGATTTTAGCGGCCCGGCGAGCGCGTATCGCCTGACGGTGAGAGACGCCCGTGACGACGCCAAAATCGTCTATCAATCTAACGCTGATAACGCAACGGGAGCGGGTGACGCCGCCGCGAATTTCTTTGGCATTCGCCTGGAAGAATTTGATAATCTTCTGGTTAAGCCAGCCAACGGGCAAAACGCGCCCATGCTCAAGAACGCGCAGCGCGTTACCATCAACATTTTCCAGAATAAGACGGAACTGAAAAGCACGGAAGGCGCGCCGGCTTTTGCCGCGAAGCTGGACGATAATCCGGGCTGGCGGGCCGTAGTGCAACACCGTTCAGGTTCGCTGGACGCGGCGGTGGCGCAAGGGCGGCGGCGCAACCTGGCGTTGAGCGCGGCGATTCTGGCCTTGTTGGGCGTGAGCCTGGCGTTGATTGTGCGCGCCAGCCAAAGGGCGCAACTGTTGGCGGCGCGGCAGATGGAGTTTGTCGCCGGCGTTTCGCACGAACTGCGCACGCCGCTCGCGGTCATCTGTTCGGCGGCGGAAAATTTGGCCGATGGCGTGGTTGAACGACAGGAGCAGACGCAACGCTACGGCGCGCTCATCCGCGACGAAGGCCGGCGGCTTGGCGGTATGGTCGAACAGGTGTTGGAATTCGCCGGCGCGCAATCGGGACGCCAAACTTACGATTTGCGTCCCGTCGCCGCGCGGGAAGTGTTCCATAACGCGCTAACGCCTTATCGCCAACAACTTGCCGAACAAGACTGGCGCGTAGAAACCAATTTGCCGGAAGATTTGCCGCTCATTCGGGCCGACGCGCCGGCGTTGACCCGCGCCCTGCAAAACCTCATTGGCAACGCGCTGAAATACGGCGACGCGGGCCGTTTCCTGTGTCTGAGCGCGGCAGAACGAGATGGATTTGTCGCGCTCACCGTCGCCGACAAAGGGCGCGGCATTCCGGCGGGCGAATCGCGCCACATCTTTGAGCCGTTCCAACGCGGGCGCGAAGCCGTCGCCGAACAGATTCACGGCAACGGGCTGGGCTTGAGTTTGGTCAAACACATTGCCAACGCGCACGGCGGGCGCGTCGAGGTGGCAAGCCAAGTAAATGAAGGCAGCGCGTTTACAATTTATGTGCCGGTGGCGGCGCAGGTCAGTACCCAGAGCGGTAGCGACGGGGTGGGCCTAACGTCGCGGTAATTTAGCTACAACCCGTCGCTACCGCTTCCGGTACTGACTTGCCCGGCCCGCACGAGAGTTTATGAGCAAGCGGATTTTATTAGTCGAGGACGAAGCCGGCCTGGTTTTGACCCTGACCGACAGGCTGGAAAGCGAAGGTTACGACGTTGCCAGCGCGCGCGACGGCGAGACGGGCCTGGCGCGGGCCGCCAACGAGAATTTCGACCTGTTGATTCTGGACGTGATGTTGCCGCGCAAAAGCGGTTTTGACGTTTGCCGCGAGTTGCGCCAGCGCGGTGTGCAAACGCCGACGCTCATGCTCACGGCGCGCGGGCAGGTGAATGACAAAGTTTTGGGGTTAAAGCTGGGCGCGGATGATTATCTGACTAAGCCTTTTGACATGATGGAGTTACTGGCGCGGCTCGAAGCCTTGCTGCGGCGCGGGCAACCAGCCGCGCCGGAAACCGCGCCCGAAGTGTATCAATCCGGCGCGTTGCGCGTGGACTTTCGCCGCGCCGAAATCCTGCGCGACGGCGCACCCGTCGAACTCTCGGCCCGCGAGTATAAGTTGTTGCGCTACTTCATCGAACACCCCAACGCCACGCTCTCCCGCGACGAACTGCTCAACGAAGTCTGGGGCTACAACGCGATGGTCACAACGCGCACAGTTGACGTTCACGTCGCCTGGTTACGGCAAAAACTGGAAACAAATGTGCGTCACCCTGAACTGATTCTCACCGTTCACGGTCTGGGCTATAAATTCGCCGGTTAGCATTTAGGCGTCAGGCGTGATGTAGAGAATCCGCGTGCAGTGTTCGCAAATTGTAATCGCTTCGGCCAGACGGATTTCGCTCATGGCTTGCGGGCGCACCGACATATAACAGGACGAACACGCGCCGTTGCGAACTTCGGCCACGCCCACGCCGTCGCGCAAGCGCGTGACCAGACGGTTGTAAGTCTTGAGCGTTGAAGCTGGCACTTCTTTGCCTAGTTGCTCGCGTTCTTTGCGACATTGGACGAGTTCAACCTCTTCTCGTTTGAGAAGTTTATCGAAAGCGGACAGATTCTTTTTCAATTCGCCGCGCAAGCGTTCAATTTCCGGGGAACGCTCTCCTAAAGCAGCATTGGTCTCTTCAAGGATGACCATCTGTTCCAGGCTTTGTTCTTCCAGTTTGGTGATGTTTTTGCGGGCGATGTCGGCTTCACGGATGGCGGCGGTGTAATCGTCGGTCTTCTTCGAGGCCATGAGGTTGCGTTCGGCGCGCGCGGCTTGGTTTTTGTTGTCCTCTATTTCCTGTTCCAGACGATTACGTTCAGTTTGTGCTGTATCGCGGCGGGCTTCTATTTCCTTAATTTCAGAGGCGCGCAGGTCGAACTCTTTTTCGATGTCTGCGCGCCTCTGTGGAATGGCTTTCAGGTCTGCTGTTAGTTGTTTTATACGGCTGTCGGCCTTTTGCAAGGCAATTAACTGCGCTAATTCGGCTTTCACTTATTAAATAACTCCTCGGAAAAGTAGGCTGTAGGCAGTGGCAGTAGGCAGAAATGCTGCTGCGCCGCTTACTATTTTCAGGATACCGGACATTGCGCCGGCCCTAACCCTCTAAAAAAGACAAATATCTTTCTCTAACGTCCTCTTAAATATCACACAAGACAGGCCCGCCGCGCAAGTCAGGCCGCAGACTACCACCGCCGCCGGCAGAAAAGAACCCGCCTTTTGCCGCCATGAAGCCAGTAGGCAGCAGGCAGTAGAAAAAGAGAAATGCTGCTACGGCGACCCCGCCGGAAAGTCATTGGCAGAGACCGCGACGGCGGCGGCGGTTCGCGCCTGTGTCAGCGCAACGCGGCTTCTTACTGCCGGCAGCCGGCTGCTGGCTGCCGGCTGCCGCGTTGCCGCCATAAACAAAAGGCAGTGGGCAACTTACCTGCCCACTGCCTACTACCACTGCTTGCTTTGCTATTCTGCGCCGACGGCTTTCGCCGCGTTGAGGCGTCCGCCACCGAGGACTTTGCCGGCGAGTGCGGGCAATGGGTCAACTGATTTAAGCAGACGTTCGCGTAAATCTTTGACCGAGATTTTCGGATTTTGCGCGACAATTAAGGCCGCGACGCCCGCCACTTCCGGTGTTGCCATTGAAGTCCCGGAGGCTTCCATATAAGTGTTGCCAAGCCAGGTGCTCAAGATTTCCTTGCCCGGCGCGGCGATGTGGACGCTCTTGGCGCCATAGTTGGAGAAGGAAGCCAATGAGTCGGAGCGGTCAAGAGCCGCAACACTTACGACGTTCGGCAGATTGTAGCCGGAAGGGAAGTGCGGGCGTTTGTCGTGGTTGCTGCCGTCATTGCCGGCAGCGGCGATAAACAAAATGCCTTCTTCACCGGCTTGGCGGATGACATCTTCCAGAGCTTTAGAGCGGCGGCTGGAACCCCAACTCGCGCTGATGATGCGGACGTTTACGCCGTCCCGTTTGCGTTGGATAACATAATTGATGGCTTCGATAGCGGCTTTGGTGGTGCCGGAACCATTGCGCCCGATGAACTTGAGCGGCATGATTTGCACGTTCCAGTTGATGCCGGCGATGCCGAGTCCGTTATCGCCCGCCGCGCCGATGATGCCGGCGCAATGCGTGCCGTGTCCGTTATCATCCATCGGGTCGGAATGGTCGGCGGCGTCAAAGCCGTGCAGGTCATCAAATTCGCCCAAATCGTCGTCATCGTAAGCGGGCAGGCTTTCGGGGCGCATCCACATATTCGGCGC
>JAYVJN010000064.1:0-19926 GCA_043769325.1 Acidobacteriota bacterium | reverse complement strand
TCCGCCGCTAAACGAAGTTAGATAGTCAAATAAGTAAGAAGCGATAACCACAGAAAGAAGAGAAAACTAATGAAAAACAAGAGCATGATTATCGTCGGTGTGTTTCTAATTATAGGTGCTATTGTAGCAGCAGTGGCATCGCAAGAAGTCCCACGCCGATATATTGGCGACGCTGAAATGCGTGGCATGGCGGATATTTTACAGTACACCGGACTTGGTGCTGGTGCTGTAGGGGTTGTTCTTTTGCTTGCAGGGCTAATCAAGAAAGAACAGTAGTCAGGTTACACAAGTGTAGCGTTCCATGCTCATCTTGGAGTCTTAAAGGCAAGAAATTTATTTTTCTTTCAGGGGCAATTGAGGGGTCAGCCCCAAGTGAATGGGGGCTCACGACTTATCAAAAAGTTAGTTGGTAAAAAAAGCCGACGGGTGGCTATCGCTTGAAATGAATGCTGCGATAGCCAAACCGCTTGAATATCGCATTCACTGAAAACTTGGGAGATAAGAATGAAGAAAATATCCATCGCTTTTTCGATTCTGTTGATTATGTTGCTCATTCCGGCACAGGCATCGGCACACAAAACCAAACCTGATGCCGCAAATCGGGCCTGGGGGACTTTCTGGCGTCAGTTCAAAGTGGCTCTGAACAAAAAAGACCGCGCCGCCTTGAAAAGAATGATGGCAACTCCTTTTGAGTCAGGGGGCGCAGATGATACGCCAGCTAAATGGCTCAAGTTTATGGATAAAGAAGACTTGTGGGCGCAAACTCAAGAATCAGCCGCAACCGGCACCAGAGCGTTTGAGGAATATAGCCGCGACATTGGGAAGCCCAGCCGTGTCACAAATAGGAGACATCTTATCTTTGTGTTTTCTGGCGGGCGTTGGCGTTGGGCCGCCATTATGGGTGATTAGCTGTTACTTTGGGGAGAACTTCAGGAAAAGTGCACGTAAACCGGCGGACAAGTCCGCCTCTAAACGACCTTGATAGGCAAATAAGTTAAGGAGATAAGAATGAAGAAAATATTCATCGCTTTTTCGCTTTTGTTAGTCGTGCTGCTCATGCCAATAGCAGCCTCGGCGCAAAGGGCTAAACCCGACGCCGCCAGCCGGAAATGGGGAGCTTTTTGGCGTCAGTTCAGCGTGGCTGTCAATAAAAAGAATCTGGGCACTGTAAGAAGATTGATGTCATCCGAAGCCGATTTCTTTAATGGCGAGGGAGGGGGCAGGCGCGACGGATGGCTCAAAGATGTTGCCCGTGAAAGATGGAGTGTTATTACGGAGTCCGTTGCCTCTGGCACAGTACCCTGGGAAGGGCGAAAAGACTTGAGAGTTACGCGAGACAATGTTTTAGCTTTCCGATTCATTGCCGGAAGATGGCGTTTCACGGGTGCTGTCGGTGACTAGCCAGCGTTTTAGGGAGGATTTTATGAAAAGACTATTGGCCCTCATGGTCTTGATAATGGCGGGTTATCCGGTTTTGGCAGATGAAGTGCAGACCAAAAGCCGGGTTTGTGGCAATCCGTCCGCGCCTTGTAATGCTAAAGATTACAAGTTTACCGCCAGCCAACTTTCGTTTCGTTTGCCCAAGAAATTGAAGTGGCAGACGAATTATTACTCGGCCAGTTTCTACGCGGTCATCTTGCAGAGCCGCCGCAAAGTCGGCACGGGCGACCAAGATACGCTCTGCCGTAGTGCCTTCACAGAAACCGAACGGCGGCAAACGCAACAACTTTTTGCCGCCAACAAAGTATTTGCTTCGTCGTTTGGTTGCGCCGACCCCAACGTCGGCTACACGAAAGTCAACCACGATTACGATATTCTGGCGGTCTATGCCGGCGCAACCAAAAAGGAAGCGCAGAAATTTCTCGCGCAGGTGCAGGAAACGGGCCGCTTCTCTGATGCTAACCTGCGCCAAATGCAAGTGGTGGTGGGTTACGGCGATTAAGTTTGATGAGGGAAGGAAATGAATTGGCTACGAAAGCGGTTACCGGCAGGATTGGCGGCGATTAGCTTAATGATTGGCTTTGTGATAGTTAGCACCGTGTCGGCATTCACCAGCGCGGCGACAGTGAAATTCAACAATTTTCGCTACAAGGCCGATTGGGGAGGCAAACCAATTTCCGAAAACCAGCAAGCACCCCCTGGGCCGGACCTGAACGTGTCCGATTTTTATGACCGCCTGGCCAAGATGCCTTCGCAGCAAATGCGCGTCAATAACTTTTCCGGTGACCGGCACTGCGACATTCAAGCATTGCAACGACTGGCCTTGGATATTAAGTAGCGGGCAATTTAATTATGTCGCCGTGAACAATACCTTCCTCATTTTTGAGGGAGTCACAAATCAAGCTAAGACAGCAAACTGTTGACGCTCAAGACACTGGGCAAAAGGCTAAAATTCGGCGCGAAGTTAAAAAGCCGTCCGGGAAATCCAGAAGTATTTTTAATTGTATCTGCCTTATTTGCAGGATTTACCAAAGCCCCGTAATTCCAGTGGTTGAGCGTCACTCTCAGCCGTCATTTTGAGGAAGGTATTGCGTGAACTCAGACATTAACATTCAGTGAACTTGAAAGGTGAATAACATGATTCGTTTAGCTACTTTGAGCATTCTTTTATTGCTCTTGTCAGCCGCCGGCAGCCTCGGTCAACAGCCGGCTAAAGCACCGGAGCCAGAGTATATCGGCGTCTTTTTCTATTTTGACGCTGGAAAAGGCGCACTCATGCCGTTGGAAAGGCAGACCGCCGCAACAAAAATCAAAGTGAAAGGCTTAGGTTTTGGCGGTGGTGAAGGGTTTATCGAAATAAAGGGAGACCGCTCTCCGGTGCGGTTTCGGGCTGATCAATCATTGAATTTTGTGGTCCGCGTGGCCTCACAACAAACCGATCCGGCAACTATCATTCAATTTTTTGCCTTTGAAGCCAAAAAAGGCGTGCGCCAGATGCTCGTTACCAAAGTTGGTTCAATGGGCCTGAGCAGCAAATCAACGGTAAATGACAAATCCGTTTCCTTCAACGCAACGAAGCACGGCGACGCCTCCTTTCGCGTCTCACCTGTTCAGAGTCTGCCGCCAGGCGAATACTGCCTGAGCGGGCCGGGGACGAACGACGCCTTTTGTTTCGGGCTTGATGCTGCCGACCCCAGCCAGCCAGCCGCCACGCCCAAGACGCGCCTTTACTTTGCTGAAAATAACCGCGCCGATTCATTGGAGCTTAAACCTGACGGGGCTTTTCTGCTGCGGCAAGGCGGCCAGGAACTCACCGGCAAGTATGAAATCGCCGGCAACATTCTCAACCTGAAGCCCGCCGGCGGCCCCATGCAGACCGGCGCGATTTATGGCGACACCATCATTGACCAGGGCGGCAATAAATTCACCACGAAAGAAGCCGCCGCCAAACCCGCCGTAACCGCGCCGCCTGCGCCCAAACCGGCGGCGGCTGAGACGGAAATTTTGACTAACGACGACATCTTGCAGATGGCTGCGGTCAAGCTGTCAGATAAAGTCATTACTACCAAAATAAAGAGTTCCACTTGCAAATTCGACACCAGCACGAAAGCCTTAATCAAACTGAAACAAGCCGGCGTCAGCGATGCCGTCATTCAAGCTATGACGGAAAAAATGGCGAAATAGGAGATTGAATTATGTGGCAGAAAGTTATGCAACGATGCGCCGTTATATTCTGGCTGACCTTGTGCGCTGTGGCGGTAACAGCCCAACAACAGGTCGGTATTCCTCTCAAAGCCGACGCTTTCGTCATTGAGTTTATCGCTCCTTACGCGGTCTTGCGCGTGGATTTCGAGGACAACAATTTCACCAATTTAGAAACTTCCGGGTTAGCGATTAACGCTCAGACGCAGTTTCTCAACAAAAAAGACAAGCCTCTGGACAAAGCCCTGCTGCGGCCCGGCATGAGAATCGAAGTGCGCGGTGAACGCTTTGGCGAGCAAATGGTCGCCAACCGCATCAAAGCTAAAATTGATGTGGACAATTGGGAAACCGAGGTCAAAGGCTACCTAGAAAAAATTGAGGGCGATAAGGCTTGGGTGGACGGCCAAGCCCTTCGCTTGGCCGGCAATGTCATTGTGCTGGGCGATAACGAGTGGAAAGGCAAGACGTTCCGTTCGTTCGGCGAAATGATGGTAGGTTCCAATCTCGAAGTCAAAGGCGTGCGCGGGGCCGATGGCGTGGTCACGGTTAAAGAAGGTAAGACCAAGCCTAATCTTTACTCGAATGCCGACAAAAATCTCGTCCTCGCCGTGCAAAAAGGTTTACTGGTGCCAACGGGCAACAGTCTCGCCGGCGGCCAGGTCAAAATCGGCAACCAGGAATTCAAACTGGTCGAGAGTTTAGAACTCCAAGCCTACGTTACGCGGGTTGGCTACAAGCTGATTCCGCGTTATATGAAAGAATTACCCGGCGATTACCCAGGCAAAATGACGTATCGTTTTTACGTCGTTGCGGATGATAGTTTCAATGCCTTCGCCTTACCGGATGGCTCTGTTTTTGTTCATACCGGGTTGCTCAAAGCCTTGAAGAACGAAGCGCAATTGGCCGCCGTCATCGGTCACGAAATCGCGCACGTTACCCACGAACACTCGCGCCGCCAGATGGAAACCAACGAAAAAATGGCGTGGCTTAATTTGGCGGTAGGCGTGGCCGGAGCAGCAGCGGGCAGCGATTGGGTTTCTTTAGCCGGACAATTCGGATTGGGCGTTCTTTCCAACAAATTCGGACGCGGCTTAGAAGACCAAGCTGACCGGGTAGGATTGTTCTATATGTATGAAGCCGGCTATGACCCGCGCGAAGCTCCCAAAGTCTGGCGGCAACTCAGCAAAACCATTAAAAGCGACGCTGTGAGCAATTTCCTCTACTCCGACCATTCCTCGGCGGTGGCGCGTTTGCGTAACCTCAACCGTGAAATTGCTTACAGCTACTACGACACGGCTTTCAGCCAAACCATCACTGGCGAAGACAAATACATTAAAGCCGTCGGCCCCTACTTCGGTTGGCTGCTGCCTGTTGCCGCGCTACCCGTTACAACAGGCCGCACTTTGGTCAACAGCCCTGGCAAGCCCGCGCCGCGTAAGGCAACTTTTGTACAAGGGTTGCCGGTGCAAGTTCGGAATTATCTTAACGACAGTTATTCCGGTTGGAAACAAACCGTAGTTGCAAATGGCTGTTTCGCAGATTATAAGAAATCGGTTGTCATGGGGGATTTTGATGGTAACGGCAGACGCGATTACGTTGTGAAATTTGTCCACAAAAGCAAAGGCTACTTCATAGCTTTCCTCGAACAAAACACAGATTATGAACCGCATATTCTATTGAGTGTGTCAGCCACAGAGATAAGAAGTATGGGCCTAACTGTGGGCAAAAAGGGTGAAAAATATTCAATCGGTGAGGTTGAAGACAATAAATATGGACGATTGCCATATGACACCCCAATTATTGGAGTTTGTGAAAGCGAAGCCTGTCCCTACATTTATCGTAATGGTAGTTTTCAGTGTAGCTAATTGCAATTCGTGATATTTAGTGTAACGGAACGCCATTCAACTATTACAACACCGACTTCAGCCAAACCACCACCGGCGAAGACAAATATATAAAAGCCGTCGGCCCCTGCTTCGGCTGGACGCCGCCGCCACGCCGTCCATTGCGCTGGGCAAACACCTTAATCAACGGCAAAAGCAAGCCCGCGCCAAGCAAGCGGAAACGCCCGTAACCTCAACCGGAGATTGTTGATGTTTAATAGACTTTTGCGCCAGCTATTTTCTTGCCTGTTGGTTTTTCTGCTCCTATTTCCGGGTGTGCAGTTGACCCAGGCTCAAACGCCAACTGCAAGTGTGGCGCAAAAAGAAGCCATCAAAGCCGAACTTAATGAATTGAAAAGGCGCGTTTTCGCCAAAATAGACAGCGATGCCGAAGACATCGCCCGCGCCTTTACTACAGCGGAAAGTATAACCCGTTCATTGCGTGTGGCTTACGTTCCCAAGTCAATTCTTAACAGCATTAGCGCGGGGTTTGGCCTAGTCGGTGGAGTGACCGACCTTACTGACGTGAAGACTAAATTGGTTTCTGCTGATAGCGCGCTGGCTCTCGCTACCATCGTGACGGCCCTCGACACGGCCCGCGAAGTTAAAGGCGACTTACAATTCGCTTTCGGCGGTGACAAATATGTCAAAAGCGTAGAGCGAATGCTGGACACGGCCCGTGCTAATCAAGCCAAAATCGGGCCTGTGGTAGTAAGTTTCAACGAGGCGCAGTATCAGCAGGACATTCAATTGTGGCTATCCGGTAGCGAAGGTGCAAACCTGGTCCAGTTTGTCCGGGAAGGCACGGGCAAATCGTGTGTACCGTTTCAGCCGCGCGCCAAAACCGACTTGCCGGTAACGGAACTATATGGCATTCAACAGTTGAAGCTACATTTGATAGCCCGCTTCAAACAGCTTGAGACCGATTTGACCAACCGTTCGCTTTCCCTAGAGCAGGCTGAGACTGTGCTGGCCCACCTGCAAAAAGTAAAAACCACAGTCATCAAATCCGGCGGACAGGAAACGACATTAAGTTATCGCGCTTACCGGCCTGTAGCCAATTCTTGCGTGGCTACCGAAACACAGGCCAATCTTGGCCGCATCGCCGCTTACCGGCAGGTTTTGGCCGACGCTTACGAGGCTTTCGATAAAGACTTAAAGGCCGAGCAGCGGAAAGTTATCCGCACCAGCGCGGGTGTCATACTTGATTACACAACCTTTCGCTTAGGCCGCAAGGCCCCGCGAATTATTAAGCATGTTATCTCGCCATATCTTACGGGATTGGATGTTTTAGACTTGGCCCATGAAGCGGTATTCCCCAGCACAGCCAGAGAGTTAGTTGTCGAACTGCCGCAACAGATGTTGTTAAATTTGTCCGGCGAGATGTCAAGTCTGCTGTCTTTGATTGACGATATACAGGTTCTCGCGCTGGAAGAAAGCGTTCCCGCGCCGCCCAAAGAGGTGTATCCTACGGTGCCGACACTGTTTCTGCTCGACACTTCCGGTAGTATGGGCGAGAACGCGAAGATTGAGCAGGCGCGGGGCGCCGCGTTGGATGCGCTGTTTGAGATTCACGCCAACGCGCAACGGGCCGCGACGCCCGCCGCCGTCGCCGTGTTGTCTTTCGCCGGGCCGTGCAGCGTCAGTAGCGCGCGCAAGCTGGCAGACTTCGGCAACAGCCTTGACCAAACGGAAAACGCCTTGCGTAACCGCCTGCCGCGTCCCGATGGCGCGACGCCTTTACCGCAGGGCATCCAAGTTGCCCAGACCGAAATGGAAAGCTATTTGGCGCGCCATCCCGACCTCAAAGAAGGGCGCATCATTGTTCTCAGCGATGGGCAAAGCACTTGCGGCGACATCCGTCCGCCTGGCGTATTCAGCCGCCGCGACATCCCCGTCCGACGCAACGGGCGCGTGACGTTTCTTTGTATTGGGTTTGACGTGCCGCCCGGTTCAGCCGCCGAACGCGATTTGCAGTTTCTAGCCTCAGAAAGCGGAGGCAAATACTTTCCGGCGCAAGACCGCCGCCAACTAGCGCGCGCCTTTAGCAAGTTGGTGCGCGTTTTTGTCCCTAAAACTCCGGGACGCGGGTTAAACGGCGTCGGTACCAGCGTTGAATGCGCGGCGGGCCGCACGGCATTGATGCAAGGCGATTATCCGTCAGCTCTCAAATCTTTCCGCACTTGTGTCGCCCAAACCCCCAACGACCCAATCACGCTTTACAACCTCGCACTCACCTGGGAGGCGTTAGACCGTTACAAAGCCGCCGCCGAAGGCTATCGCCGCTACCTGGCAACCTGGCCCGCGGCCCCTGACCGCGCCGAATTAATGGCTCATATCACCAAATTGGAGCAAGACTATGTTGACCAATATAACTACTTTGTGGAGGTTTTGCGGAGCGATTTAGCTTACCTAAAACAATATTATCAAACGCTTTTTAACCGTCACAACGATGACCTGGCCCGTGAGTTCACCGGCTTCGTGCGGGAAAAGCGCGATTTCTACGCCCATCTGCCGGAGCTTTTGGAAGTTAAAAGCCGCTGGCTGGAAAACGCCAGTAAAGATTTGTCTGATTCGTTGGACACCCTTAACGCCCGCGTCCGCTTGCCAACCTTTGACCGCGACGCCGTAAGTTTGCTCACACTACCGATTGGTCAACTGGAAGAAATGGTGCAACAACTGGAAACCATGCCGCCGCGTTAAGTTCCGGATTGGCAACAGATACGAGTGCTTGAGCTAGATTTGTTGCTGCTAACCGGCATCATTTATGGAGACAGCTAAAAATTTGCAATCGCGGAAGGTTTTTTGCCCTGTCCATAAAGCCGCTTTCGATGCGCCGCCACAGCCGCGCGTCGTCTGCGAGATTGTCGAACACGTCCTCACCGATAACCTCGCCCGCGCCGAGTATTGGGAGTATTGCTGCAACTGCCAGACCTACTGGCCGAGCCTCTTGGGGCAAGGCGGGCCAGCGGCGGTGGACTGCCCCTCGTGTGGGCGTGATTTCGTCCGGCATTACTTGTGCCACGAATGCAAGTTGTTGAGCGTCGAATCGGACGAAGCGGCTAAAGGAAAGATTCACAGCATCACGACTTTAGGAATTAGCCCGACTTGCCCGAACTGCGAAAGTGCGCCAGGGTTAGGTGTCCAGGAGCATCGTTGCGAAGAAGCGCAGGCGTTATTGTTGAGCGCGGACACAACCTGCCGTTTTTGTGAAGTGTCATTAGTCAAGGGTGGGTTAGTGGCCTCAAAAGCGGCATCGTTGCCGGACAAAGCGCAGCCGGTTAATAACGCGTCTGCCGATACAACGGTAATCATACCTGCGCCGCATATACAACAACCCATAATACAAATACGGCAAGGCGTTCACCCTTTGTTTGCATATTCGGCCGTTGGTTTGCTGGCACTGGTGATTGGAGGCGCAGTTATCGCGTGGATGAAATCTGGTTCAAATATTCAATCAAATGTGTCGGCGAAACCCAAAATCGAAGCGACAACAACAGTTTCAAGCGAAATCGGACAAAAGACAGCGATTGCCAAAGAGCCGAGAGATATGCGTAGTAGCGTTGACGCAGATGCAAAGCCGCAGCAACAGTTGACAGAGGAAGCTGTCCGAACCTTACTTGTCAGTTGGGAAAGGGCACAAGAAAACAAAGATTTTGCCATTTATCAAGCCTGCTATGATTCATCATTTGCAGGTGTGAAAGTAACCAAAAGGGGTAGCTCAAAGACTTATAGTTATGGCGGGTGGATGGCAGATCGCCGCCGAATGATTACTAACGCAGTGAATTTGAATGTTGATATAACCAACTTGCGAATAAAAGTGGAGGGCAACACCGCCATAGCAGAATTTGACCAATATTATCGTTCATTAAGGTACAGCGATTGGGGGCCAAAAGAAATCAGGTTGAAACTGACACCCAGCGGAGCAAAGATTATATACGAAGCGTTAAAAGCCTCCTATCCATTATGAAGCTCTGCCCTGTTGTATAAAGTGGCTGCATTTCTGTCCCCGTCAGCTCAAGCATGGCGTTTCCGTGAAACTCGTTTGAGCCAAAAATAAAATTGATATTGCAATCACACACTTCCTTTGCAAAGACGCTATTTATGTGTATTTTCTGCGCTTGGCGATGGCGTTGAAATAGTGTATGATTATTGAAGCAAAAGTACTTGTAGTTTTATTGTTGCTTCTCTACGGTTTCAAAGACTCTTACTCGCAAATTCATCGCACGAGTCTGTCCAAGCCATGTGAGTACAACGGAAGGCCGGAAAACCCTTCTCTACTTTGAGATAGTCAACAGGCCGTGCGCGACAAAGGTTAGCTAGGGATTACTCCTGCTGGCGGCGGCGGTGCCATATTATTGATGTTTAGTCGCAGTGGGCCCGGTTTTCCACAATAAAATGGTCTTGCAACTTGCTTCCCAATTGACTCGGACGCGGCGAAAATTTGTCTCTGCTTTGCTCTGCACAAGTGCATGGGTAGCATCGGGTTGCAACGGTAGAGCGCGGGAAAGCGAAACAACAATTGAGACTCTAAGATTGCCCTTTCCGGCAACACGGGCAGCCAAAAGCCGCCGCCGCATATACATTTTGACGTTATTATCAATGGTGCGCACGTTGACCCGAAAGATTTTATGCAGACTGCGGCACGGATATTGGAATTAGAAGCAAGCGAAAGTTGAAAACATATATGCATACTTGTTTCGTCAAGCAACGGAGTTTATGGCAATACACAAGATTGCTCTGGGCCGGACTTTTAGTTGGCGTAGCCCTCTCGTCGGGTTGTGGAACCCGCCCGCCAGAATGGAAAGCCATAACTTTAGAGACGACGCAACCGCCGCCGCCCAGTATCAAAACTGATAATCAACTCGTTGTTTATCTTGACAAAAGCGAAAGCATGGCTGGCTATGTGGCGGCGGATACTCAAAAGACAACCGTGTTCAGCCAGACGCTTTTGGAGTTGCGAGAGGTAGTCTCGCAACTTAGCCCGAAACTGGCCGGCGTCTATCGAACGGTAGATGCCAAAGTAAGCTCGCCGGCTTTCCGCGAGATGGAGTTGGCTGAAGTAGCTAACAAGCGGGATTACTTTAATGGGCAGGAAACAAATTTGGTAGGCGCGATTAAGGCATTCTCACTGCCGCTTACAAAAACCGGCAGTGACAGTCAGGGTAATGCGGAAACCGATGCGGTCCCGCGCTTGCATGTACTGGTGACGGACGGTGTGCAATCTACCAAGCAGCAACCGAGCGAGTCTTCATGCGTGAGCGGCTCGGATGCCTATTGTGTCAAGTCAAGTATTCAGGAATTGTTGGAGAAAGGCTGGGCCGGCACAATTTTAGGCGTCAGAAGCGAGTTCGTTGGCAAAGTCTATCCTGAAAAAGGCGGCGGCGCTTTTACTTACCAATCAAAGAGTGACACGGGATCGTATCGGCCCTTCTATCTGTATATTTTCTCGCCCGATAGAATTGCCTTGGATGAACTGGTGGTGCGGCTCAAGAAAAAACTGCGTCCGGTTTTAGGGAGTGAAGACGCAATAAGGGAATACTCCTTGTCCGGGCCTTATAGCGAAGGCGTGGCGCAGGTCGAAGTAGGGCTGGCGGAAGCTAAAAAATATGTGCGTGTGACACAGGAAAAACCTACTGATAAAGAACCCGCTCGCCTCACTTTGCGTGTGAATTTGGACACCGAGAGAAACTCCGTCGGCGCGCAAAATGTTACCTTGATTGTCACTCCAACGTGGAATGGTCACGCTCTTGCCAGCGGGATGCCAAAGGAATTACCGGGATTGCTTAAATGGGAGCTGCAAGAAGTCGAGCTGGCCGATAATGCAAAAGATAAGAGCCGCCAACGCCAACCCGAACTGAAGATTGTGAAACAGGGCGCAAATGAACCAGGGCAAATGGTTGTGCAGTTGAGTGTGGGCTGGACGCCTGGCACAGGTAGCCCTGTGTGGCGTTTGTTCCGTTTAGTCGGGCGGCTCAATGTGGAAGAGGATTATCCGCCTTGGGTCGAACAATGGTCAACAAAAGAGGATAGCAAACCGGAAAACGCCAATCGTACTTTCAATCTGGTTGGCTCCCTTTCCGGGTTGTGGAACAATCCACAATTGAAAAAACAAGCGATAGCTGAAATTTGGGTGCGCGTCGGCCCCTGACCGAGGTAACCTTACACGCGATTATCTGTTTAAGGAGACTAACATCGTGATACTAACAATTTTGTGGCAAAGCAGTTTTTTAGAGTGGTTCTTACGAGAAGGCGGTGATGAAGATACTGCGGCTTCTTGGATAGTGACAGCCATTATTGTCGCCGTCGTTTGCGCCGGACTAATGATGGGATATAAAGCCCTGCGGAAAACTATGGCAAAGACAGTAGGAGAAAAAGGCTGGAGCCGGAGACAGACTTTATTACTTATTGTCTCGGGCCTGGTTCCGGTTGTCGCACTGGCTTCGACTATTTGGTCAGCAACGCGAGACTTTTTCAATTTCATTGGGTTGCCTGGGTTATTCAACGGCATCTTGTTGGCCTGGCTGCTTTATATAGTCTTGATGGTGCTGGGCCACGCTCTCAGCCCTTGGCGGCGCGAGCTTTTCTAGGAGCAAATATGAAACACATTTTTATTGCCATTGGTGGCAGCGGAACAAAGGTGGCCGAAGCTTTGGTGAGACTTTTGATGGCTGGGTTTCCAACCCGTCAAGACGAAAATGGTTACCTCACCAGCGCGGGCGATAGTTTGCAAATTTGGCGGGTTGACCCGGACCGGACTTCAGGCGCGGCTAGTTCTTTGAACAATGCCTTGCGCGATTACCGCAACTTACAAAACACTTTACAAGAACAAGGGCGGGCCGGCACAGCAAGCAGCCATTGGGCGATGGATGTCGAAGATACTGTGCGCCATCTCGACCCTTTGCAATTGCCACGCGCAAACGAGCATGACAACGAAGTTATGACCCTGCGCGGAATTCTTGATTCCGGCGGCAGCCTCAAGAAATCCTCACCACTCTTAGCCGCTTTTTATGCCGAAAAAGACTTGGACGTTGAGCTGGACCGAGGTTTCTATCAAAAACCTTTCATCGGCTCAGCGGTCATGTCCATTTTTGCTAAGTCTCTGGAAGATGACAATTCCCCAGGAGGGCGAGTTGCGGGGTTGACAGCTTTTGACAACACGCCGGCAAACTTTTTCTTGTGTGGCAGCTTACACGGTGGCACTGGTGCTTGCGGTGTCCCTGTTATGGGGCGTTTTTTGCATTCGCGGAGGAAGGTTAAAGACTGGCCTTGGCGCGTCGGAGGCTGCCTCTTAGCGCCTTATTGCGTGCCTCCACAACCGCCATTTCGGGCTTTGCCGGAAGGTGAGCAACCCGCTCAGGCGACGGTGCGGGATTTAGCCAAACGATTTAGCAATGAGTTGGCTTTTCAGGGCATGACGCCTGAAGAACAGGAGAAATTGGTTAAGCAAATCCTGCTTGGTTTTTATGCCGACCCAGAAGCAATCGAGGCCCGCGCGCGGCAAGGTTTGACTTACTACAAAGACCACAGTGCCGACTATTTCGACGAGCTTTACTTGGTAGGCAAGCCCGCGCCTGACAAGTTGAAGGTGTGGAGCAACGGCGGCGGCAGCCAGGAAAATCCTTTAAACTCCGCCGAATTCGTGGCGGCCTTATCAGCCCTGAGTTTCTTTTCTGCTTCTGGTAAAGGACCCACCAGATCCTATTTGGTGGGCAGCTCGAATACCGCGCTAGACCCGGAACGGTTGCGCCTTGGACAGCTCCCGACTTATCAGGTAGGTCAGATCGAAGTGGACCCGGAAAAAGCGTATCTTGCCACCGGGTTGCTGCATCACCTACTGCTGCACCAAATTCCCTGGGACAAAGAAGCGCGCACCTGGCCGAAAGAGTTAGAGCTGTTACGCGCCGTTTATCAAAATGACCCGGCACAGCAAAACACTGATTACACTTATTTCAGCAACGCGGCCCAACTTCTGTCCAGTGCCTTGCTGTTTCCCATACACCCACAGTATGCCATCGGTTGGCACGCCGATGATATACAGCAGTTATCAAAATTTCTAGCCAGCGAACCTCAATCAATCAAAGACATCCAAGGCCGGCTTGCCAGGAAGAGCTTTTTCAACAGCGAAGCCGCCGGGGTCAATACCCTCGGCAACCTAGGCATCAAAATGACTACTTTTGAGTTTGGGGCGTGGTGCCCGACGCGCGATAAATTCACCCGAGGAGGCTACTTGCGCCACGTTTGGACGCAACTCTATAACCGCAGCCAACCCGTCATGGCGGGCCAGGTTGCCGGTTAGTCACGGGCCGACGAAATTTTAATAAGGACGATAAATATGGCATACGAATCCTCCAAGAACTTTCTCAACGCCGGAATTTTAGGCGCGGGGGCCGGCGTTACCGACCGGCGCGGTTTTCGCTCCGTAAATACCGACTACATAGGAAGCCCCGAATACAACGCGCAATTTTTTGAAACCTTTCCCACTGTCTGGGCAGGTGCTTACGCTTTCCGCAAATCTTTGGCGGCTAATGATGTTCAATCGTTAGAAGAATGGGTCTCGCTCTTTGTCTTGCATTATTTCGGCGTTATTCACTTGGAAATGATACCGGAGGCGCAACTGAGAAAGAATTTCGACCCGGATTTATGGACCGCTTTGGAAGGCACCTTCCCGCGTGTTGGCGAACGCGGACTCAATGCGCTTGGGATGCTGCAAACCGATGACCATGCGGTAATTGGCGCGTATTATCCGGAAACCGTTTTTTTCCCGGCCCGGGACCGCGTTTCCTGGACACGGAGCGAAAGTCTCCAACCTTATCTCAGCAAAGGGCGGCTAGTTTGGGACAAGTGTTATCAGCAGCTTTTAGAAGACGAGCATGACCGGCAGCAAGTCCATGTTCATCTGCGCGCGGTGGCCCACAGCGCGATACCGCAAAAAGAACTGCGGGATCGTTTAGAAAGCTTCTGCAATCAAAAACTAGGGCCTTATTATGCAACCCCAGGTGATTTATCACCTGATCCGCAAAAATGGGGGTTGACGGTTGTTCCGCCTACTCCGGCAGAATTGCTTACAGCATATCCGCTTAAAAATACAAAGACCGACGGGAGCGTAGTTTATTTTCTCGTGACTGATTTGCCTCTGTCTGCGCCTTGGATGACGACCAAACTGGGACCCAATTTGCCTTCGCCATCTTTGTATATGCGAAATGTAACCAACCCGCGCGACATTTCCGTCAAACAAGGCGGGCGCGTGTATTCGTGCCCTTTGAAAGACAACGACGAAATTGAATTGCTCAAAGACTTGTTCCTGCCCCACCCGCCTTTTTGGTGTAAAGTGCCGCGCAATACCGACGCGCACGCCGCTAAAATCAAGATGCTGCACGATGTAGCGATGCAGGATACCGCCGTGCGACAGCAGGAAATGGCGGTTTGCCTGGCCCCGCTGAGAGGCAAGTTTCTGCGACATTTTCCGTCAATCTTTCAGGATTTGGGGAACGTGCGCGCCACACCCGGCATTGGCGGCGTGGTGGAATGGAGTATTCCGGTACTCGGCAAAGAGGTGCGCTGGACTACAAAACCTATCGGCGCGACTGGGATGCCGGACACTTCGCTGGCTCTCTGGCCGCCGCAAGTGTCGCCCCGATGGAAACTCTACGCCGGTTATGGCATAGGCAATCATGAAACCTTCGGACGCTGGCATCTAGTGGATGAAAATGGCGATTTAGGGCAACCGATTGACATCGTAGAAGATGCCTATGTCAGTGTGTTGCACCGTCCGGGTCCGACGCCCAACCGTCCGCGCGCATTGCTCTTCACCGACGCCAACAAACCGGCCAAAGAACGCGGCGTTTTGTTCCTCGCCGAACTGCTCGACCCAAGCGTGGATGGCGGCGGATCCTCTTCTATCGCAGTTGATTTCGGCACTAGTAATACTTGCGTAGCCATCAACACCGGGCAGTCCGAAGTGCTGAAGTTCTCGCTCAGTCCGACGATGCTGTGGGGACAGCCACCGGATGACGAAGTAGAGCGGGTCGGATTTGTCCCTAACAAATGGGGAGGCAGTAAAGGCTTTTTCCCGACGATTCTCTTTTCTCGTAAAAGCGACGCCGGCTTGCCGTCAGTGGAGCCAGACAAGATTAAACTGGAACATCTCTTCAAAGTAGATATTCCGTGTCTGCATAAAGGTATCGAAGGGCCTTTTTACACGGGTAGTTTCCAATCATTTTGGCGGACGCATTCAGACATGAAGTGGCAGCCCGCCGACCCGAAATATGCCAAGATGCCCTGGCGGTCACTCTTTTTAGAACTGCTCCTGCTCTACGCGCATGGCGAAGCCTTTTTTAACAAGAAAGCGCTTTTTGGAAAGTATGCTTTTACCTATCCGTTGGCCTTTTCCACTGAATATGGCAATACCTATCATACGCGGGTAGAAGAGGCGATTAAGAAAGTTCGCCACTATTGCTATGGCGACGACTTAGCCGCGCAGAACTCGTTTCAATATGTCAAAGTTGACGAAAGCACTGCGATTGCGCGGGCCATCCGGCAGTCCGGCGCGCCGGGAGCCATGGAGGTATTCATTGATGTCGGCGGCGGCACGGCGGACATCGCTATTCGCCATCACCAGGATTTTCTTGTTTTGGACAGCGCGCAGGTGGCTGGCAAAGCTTTCTTCCGGTTTGCCAAAAGAAATTTTGGCGACGAAGGCGGCCTCCATGGTTCACCGCAATTCAAGCGTCATTTGGGCCGGCTTCTGCTCAATCAACATGAAGAACTCAATCTCTTACAGTTGGGGGAAAGCGACTTCCAAACTAATTTGGGCCTCTTTTATTCGGTCTGTATCAATGACTTGGAGGATAAGGTTTTCAACGAGCGTGAAGAAGAAGTAATCAAGTCCGGGGCCGGAGCGCAGTCTTACCAGCGTTACCGCTCACGCCTCTTTTTCCGCCATCTGCTGGCCTATTCGCTGTTGCAAGCCTGCGCCGCGACGGTGGCCCACAAACTCACTCTGAGCAACGGCGTCAACCTGGTTTTAGGCGGTAACGGCTGGGGCCTGCTGCTTTTTGCCGAACTCCCGCGCCTCTCCCAGCGTCTCAAACGCGAAGCCGAAACCATTCTCACGCTCCTGAAAGATCAACTGGAACGACACGTTTCCGAAGAGGAGTTTAATAACTACTTGAAGAAAATGACCGTTGGGAGCGTCGAGTTACTCAACGAATCCAGCCTCAGCAAGTCGAAAAACAGCGTGGCCTTGGGTGCGCTCTTGGCAACGGCTGCCGACGGCGGCACGGCAGAAAAATCACCTTATACGGGAGTGAATATACGCGATTTGAAAATCAATAATTTCCCCCATACCACAATTCGTTGGTGTGATCGTTGGAGCCTCGACGAGTTCCGCCGGCGGTTCGGCAACATGGAGCAAATCAACAGCGTCAGCTTTGCCGCGCCGGAGGAGAACAACAGCCCGATGGACGGCACGCTCTCGCTCTTCACCGCGTTAGGCAATACCGATAGTCTCGGCGGCGAGGACAATTTGCCCGCCGACATTTGGGCGAAAGTCAACAGCGAAGTCCTTGCCAGCCTGTCAGGTCTAACCATCTCCGGCGAACGGCTGTCAACCACGCCCATCAACCATTTCTTGTCCGAGGTGCTGTATCCGGCCAACGAGGAAACGGACTTTCTTGACAAGCTGGCAGAAACCAACGGCAATTACCGCTCCCGATGAGGAGAAATAAGGAGAAACGACATGAGTTTACAACCAATTAAAAGGCTTGCTTTGCTGGCGTTTTGCCTCTGTTTTTTTGGGAGCGGCATCGCCAGCCTTGTAAATTTAAAAGTCCAGGCACAAGGAGACAAACCGAAAGGTTCGGAACCTTCCGGTCAGCCGCCACCCAAAACTGGGGCCGAAACTAAGCCGCCGGCCAGTCAAACAAGCTCTAAGCCTTTGGAGGCTCAGAGTGATAAACCGAAACCAAGCACTACTAGCCAGCAGAATACTAAAAAACTACCCCTGAGAGTTCAGCCACCGCCGCCACTGAAAACAGAAGACGGATCAACCCTTACCGCTAACGAGGATTCTGGCAACGATTCGCGCAACCAAAAGAATGAACCATCTGGGATAAATGCTAGCATCGAACCGTTTAATACTGCCTTAAAAGAATACAAGGCTGAAAAAGCAGATACGCAGGCATGGATACTCTCCTTCTTGCCTTGGGTATTGACGGTTTTGCTGCTCGGTGGTTTGACCCTTGTTTCATATCTCTTTCTCAAACGTAAAATCGAAATTGAGGTAAGTAGTGTCCTCAAGCGCGCAAGCACAGCGCGCGAAGCCCAAAAAGCCGAACTGCAACAACTCAAACTTGAATTGGAAAGAATTGGCAAGGGCCTCCATGCAGGGTTCGCCAACCAAGCACAGGTGAGCAATAGTGCCCCGGTGCTGCGGCAGGAGAAACCACAGGATTGGGGCTCGCCGCCTGCTAGTCCCGCGCCGGCCAAGAAAACTATCCAGTTGCCCTTTGCCCTGGAGGAATACCTGGCGCAATACGGCGAGAACCAGACGACGCTCAGTTCGGACTTTCGCACGGGTGAGTTGGTAGAAGATCCTGACGGCAAATTATTATTGGTAAAAGATCGCGCGTTGGAGTCCGGCGCGGGCTATGTGTTGCCGAGCCAGGCGCGCTTCAAACAGGCGCAAACTTACGCCAATTATGAAAAATGCTACGAATGCCTGAGACCAGCCAGCGGCCAGGTCTTTATCACTAAACTGGCGCGCGTCGAGCGTACCGCCAGCGCGTGGCGAATCGTGGAAAAAGGTGTGCTGGAGGTTAGGTAAGGCGGTATGGGCGACACGGTCACTACGCAAAAGATTCGATTCTTTTGTCCATCACACGGTGGCACTTTTTTGGTTGCTAAACAGCAACATATTGAGTGTCCACAATGTCACTTTGTTTTGACCGAGAAATTGGCTCAAGAAAGGCTTTGGGCTTATTGCTTTAACTGCCTGGCTCATTGGCCTAGCAGCCTCCGGCGGGGCAAGCCGATAGAAAAAGTATGTCCCGCGTGCGCGCTCCCGGTAATGCGGCGATACCTTTGTGCAGGATGCAACACTTTTAGTATTCAGACCAATGACCCGATGGATGGGCCATTGGGTATGGAGCCACAATGCCCGTGTTGTCAGGCCATTTTCGGAACGAGCAGACATACTTGTAAGCGTGTTAATGAGCAATTTATTATTTCCGGCACTTGCCCGCTTTGCTCTACTACTACGCCGACAATCATCCGGAAAGTTGAGACTACTCAGCCAGAGTCTGCGGCCCTAACCAGGCCGGGCGAAGTTTATGACGAATCAACTATTGTTACGCCACCTCCAAAGCGGGCGGCGCGCACTACGGCCAGCCTAAAACTGCAAGACCTGGAAACGGAGGTTGAACGGCTACAAACGCTAAAACAGTCTGAAGCAAGACAGTTGGCGGCATTACTAACAGAAATGGCCCAGCTTCGGATTTATAGAACGACTGATAACCGGACGTTACAAGAACTCAGAGCAGAGTTAACCGAGTTGCGCCAATCTAAAGCTGACGCGCTTGAGATACAGCAACTCAAAACCGAAATTAAAAGAGTTTCAGGGCTGTTTGAGAAATTGCTGACTGAGCGTTCTGCGCTACAGCCTAGTCCGGTGATTCAGCCGCCTAGAGATAATATAGCGGCTGTCGCGCCCAAAGTAATAGCGAAAGCTGCGGAGAGCTATATCTCACCTTACGCTGTGGCTAACTGGTTTCTCAAATCGCCTTTTGCCATTGAGGAATGCTTGTCAGAACTGGCGCAGCCTTTGGTGAAAGCCACGCAAGATTTTCGCACTGGAGAGCTGCGCGAAGATGATGCCGGTAAGTTTATTTTGCTACAGGATAAGTCTTTAGCCGCCGATTTAAGATTTGTTTTACCCAATCAAACACGCTTTCAACAAGCGCAAGTCTTCGCCCGTTACGAAAGCTGTTACGAATGTCAGCATCCGGCGAGCGGCAAAGTCTGGGTTTTGCGCCTGGCAGTTGCCAGACGCGCGGCGGAACAGGTTTGGCAAGTGGTAACTAAAGGAGAATTGGAAATCAGGTAATACCCATGGAGCCAACAAACATTACAAAATTGCGGAAGGTCTTTTGCCCGACCCATAAAGCCGCCTTCGATGCGCCGTCACAGTCGCGCGTTGTGTGCGAGATTGTCGAGCATATCCTGACTGATAACTTTGCCCGCGCCGAATACTGGGAGTATTGCTGTAACTGCCAGACCTACTGGCCGAGCCGCCTGGGGCAAAGCGGGCCGGCGGCGATAGACTGCCCCTCTTGTGGCCGGGATTTTGCCCGCCGCTATCTATGCCACGAATGCAAATTGTTGAGCGTTGAGTCGGATGAAG
>JAYVJN010000063.1:0-3204 GCA_043769325.1 Acidobacteriota bacterium | reverse complement strand
ATTGACGTGCTGCGCGGCGCGGCGGCGTTGGCGGTGGTTTTGTACCACGCCTTTCATAAAGGCGTGTTTATTTACCCCGAACGCACCGCGAGTGTTTGGGAATGGCTGACGTTGGGGCCGTTCTCGTTTGGCTACATCGGGGTTTATCTGTTTTTTGTCATCTCGGGTTTTTGCATTCATCTGAAGGTCGCCAAATCTTTGGCCGCCGGCAAGACGACGGAGATTGATTTTCGCGCTTTTTGGAAACGGCGGCTGCGGCGTTTGTATCCCGCGTATTTTGCGGCGTTGGTTTTATATCTGATTGTGGCCTGGTTCTGGAACGGCGACCTCAACCTTAAAACTAACCTGGCGTGGGATTTAATCTCGCATCTTTTACTCATCCACAACCTTGACCCGCGCACGGTCTTTAGTCTCAACGGAGTTTTTTGGACGCTGGCTTTGGAAGAACAGCTTTACCTGGCTTATTTCCTTCTTTTGCGGCTGCGCCGGCGACACGGTTGGCGGCTCACTCTGGCAATATGCGCGGGCGCGCGGGTCCTTTGGTGGTTGGCGGCTTGGGGGCTGCAAATCTTTGATGTAGAACTGGTTACAAAAGAATCTGCGGCGGCGAATTGGTGCGTCTGGGCGTTGGGCGCGGTGGCGGTTGAAGGTTATTTTGGACAGGTGAAATTGCCGGCCTGGTGCTTTGATTTGCGTCTGGCGACATCCGTTTTCGCCGTTGTGGGCGTATTGGCTTACGGTGATTATCTGGCGCATGAAACGGGCCGTTTTGCTTGGTGGGCGCAGCTTTTCATGCAGCCGTTGTGGGGCGCGGGCTTTTTTATCGTCATCAACCGCGCCGTTCGCAGCGAAGCCTGGTGGAATTTGCGCGCCAACGCCACTCGTTGGGTTAAGTGTTTGACAAATTTAGGGTTGGTGTCGTACTCTTTATATTTGACGCACGAATTGGTTTTTCACTTGGAAAAGCAACGACCCTGGTTGACTATCCCTTTGACGATTTTCGTAGCTTGGTTTTTCTACCGTCTCTTTGAGAAACCATTTTTAACTCCGCCAACACCGCGTCCGGTTGCGCCATCATCAGAATATCCTCCCTCGCTGACGGCCCCCGCGCTGGACGCCTAAGCAGAATTATATGAAATCAATGACTGGATTCGGGCGCGGGCAAGCCGGCGGGCCGAATTATACTGTTGCGGTTGAACTCAAAACCGTCAATAACCGCTTTCTTGATGTGCATTTACGCCTCAATGCCGACCAGTCTGCCTTAGAAAGTTTTATCAAGAAAAAGGTGAGTGCGCGTTTGTCGCGCGGGCGCGTGGAACTGAACCTGATAATCGAACGCACAGAAGAAATAGATTACGAAATTAACCGCCCGTTGTTGACCGGATATTTGCGGGCTATGCGTTCCATGCAGCAGGAATTTGCTTTGTCCGGCGAACCGGATTTGAATGTTGTGGCGCGTTTACAGGGCGTCATGCAGCCGGCACGCGAGGATAATAACGATGAACTGATAGAAGTCATGGGCCGCGCCCTTGACGCCGCGTTAGACGGTTTGGAAGCGATGCGGGCCAACGAAGGCGCGCAACTGGCCGAAGAGATGAGCTTGCGCCTCTTGGAAATCGAACGCCACCTGCCGGTTATCGAAGCTTCTGCTACGGATGTGCTGGAAATCTACCGCGCGCGGCTTAACAAACGCATCGGCGAAATAATGGCCCGCGACGCGCAGGGTGTGGAATTAGACCCCGTGCGGCTGGCCCAAGAAGTAGCGTATCTGGCTGATCGCAGCGATGTTACCGAAGAATTGACGCGGCTGCGCAGCCATCTCGCGCAGTATCGCCAAATTATCGCCGACGGCAAAGAAGCGGGCAAAAAACTGGACTTTCTCTTACAGGAAATCAACCGCGAAGCCAACACCGTACTCTCCAAAGCAACTGAAATATCCATCAAAGAAGCGGGCCTCGCCATCAAAGGGGCCGCCGAAAAACTGCGTGAACAAGTGCAGAATGTAGAATAGAGGCCAGGGGTCAGGGAATAGGGGGTTAGGGAACGGGGCAATCTCCCCCACTCCCCACTCCCCCACTCCCCCACTCCCCAGCCCCCAATGAAAGGCACACTATTCGTTATCAGCGCACCTTCGGGCGGCGGCAAAGGCACATTATTGCGCCGCGTATTGTCAAGTGTGCCCAAACTCGGTTACTCTGTCTCGTTTACGACGCGCCAGCCACGCGCCGGCGAAGTTCACGGGCGAGATTATTTCTTTGTGACACGCGCCGAATTTGAAAAGATGGTCGCGGCCAACGGCTTTATTGAATGGGCTGAAGTGCACGGCAACCTTTACGGCACGGCGCGGGCGCAGGTTGAAAAAGAACTCGCGGACGGCGATGATGTAATTCTGGAAATTGACACCCAAGGCGCAGCCAATATCCGCCAGTTGGGTTTAGCGGCGACAAGCATTTTCATTTTGCCGCCTTCGTTCGACGCATTACGCGAGAGATTGACGGCGCGGGGGACGGAAAATGCCGCGCAACTGGCCTTGCGATTAGCCAATGCGCGGCGCGAAGTGCTGGATTACCAATACTTTGACTATGTTATCGTAAACGATGAAATTGAACGCGCAACGGCGCAATTAGAAGCCGTTATCAATGGCGAACGCGCCCGCCGCGTCCGGCAACAAACGATGATTGACAAAATACTGGCAACCTTTGGGAGTAATTGATTATTTTATGAGTGAAAAAAAAATAGAGACACCGGAAGTGAGCGAAGAAATGGAAGCGCAAGAAGACACGCCGCCCGTTGATTCCAAATACCGGCTTATTATTGTGGCGGCCCGCCGCAGCAAACAACTCCAACGCGGCGCGCGCCCGCGTGTAGAGATGGAACCTAAACGCAAATTAACCCGTGTGGCAATGGCCGAAGTCATGGCCGGCAAAATTCCGTACACTCTTATCGAAGAAGAAAAGTAAAGGCGGCAAAGATTTAGCGAAAGAGCGACACGGCGAAAGAGAATCATTCTCTGCGTCGCTACTTCGCTAAATCCAGTTAAGCCAACAACTCTTCTTCCTCCCGTTCACACCAAAGCGCGTAAGCGTCTTCGGTTGTTTGCGCCTCGCGTTCAGCGTTAATGGCTTCGTAGGCGCGAAAATGCGCGTGCGCGTTCCATTTCGCGGCCTGTTGCATCTGGCCCGCGTAATCGCCCAGATAATTCCA
>JAYVJN010000062.1:0-7167 GCA_043769325.1 Acidobacteriota bacterium | reverse complement strand
TTAGCCGCCGAATATCCGGCAGTGGCGAAACTCTTGGAATACCGCGCCGTCCACAAAGCCGCCACCAGTTTCGGCGAAACCATCCTCAGCGACGTGCATCCCGTCACCGGACGACTCCACGCAGATTTTCGTCAAATTGGCGCGCCTTCGGGGAGAATGGCTTGCAGCAATCCAAATATTCAGCAAATCCCGCACGACGTAGCCTATCGCCGTTGTTTCCGCGCCCCGCCGGGCCGCAAGCTGATTATCGCGGATTATTCCCAGGTAGAATTACGGATTTTGGGCGAGGTGTCCGGCGACGAAGGCTTTTTGGCGGCTTTCCGCGCCGGGGCCGATTTGCACCGCGCCACCGCCGCGCAAGTGTTTGGCATCGCGGAAGATGCCGTGACGCCGCAGCAACGCGGTTTCGCCAAAACGCTCAATTTTGGCATTGTTTACGGCGTCGGCGCGCCGCGTTTCGCGCAGTCAACGGGCATGAGCGAAACGGACGCCGAAAACATGATGCGCCGCTATTTCTCGACCTATCGCGGCCTCGCGCAATGGCTGGAACGCGCCGCCGCCCGCGCCGTGCGTGAACGCCAGGCCCGCACCCTGGCCGGACGCCTGGTGCGTTTCCGCTTCGACCCCGCCGACCGCCAGGCCGTCTCCGGCATCCAGCGCATGGGCAAAAACATCCCGATTCAAGGCACCGCCAGCGACATCTTCAAACGCGCCCTCCGCCTGGTTTACGAAGCCCTGCGCGGCACGTCCGGCCAAATGGTCAATGTCGTGCATGACGAAATCGTTGTCGAATGCGACACCCGCGAAGCCGCCGACACAGCCCTGCGCCTCGAACGCGCGATGTGCGCCGCCGGAGCGGAGTTTCTCCACCAAGTCCCCGTCAAAGTCGCAGCCGAAATCGCCGAGGAGTGGACGAAGTGAGTATCGGTTTTGTGTCTGGAATAACCTTTACACACGCCGTTTAGCCGCGAACGCGGCGCAATGCAAAAGCCTGTGGTGAAGCCACAGGCGCGAGGCCCGGCAGGGCCGTTAGCCCCAACGGGGCGGGATTATCGCGTCGATTATTACGCCCCGTTGGGGCTGGCGTTGTTTTGCGGTCTGGCTGTGGCTTCACCACAGGCTTTTATATGCTGCCCCGTTGGGACTGGCAGAAATTGTTAGGTGTTTTGCAATCTAAAAATCCGCGAGCATGGATTCCAGTTCAACCTCTTGGCGCGGGGCGAGTTGGTTGTTGCTGATGATGCGGGCGCAGGTGTTCCAGCGCAGGATGGCGTCGTCGTTACCGTGTGGGCGCATGGCTTCGGCTTGCTCGAAGCAGTCCATCGCTTTGCGCAAGAGGTCGTAGGCGGCGTGGTGGCCGTATTCGGTGCCGGAGTTGAGTTTAACCTTGGCGTTGCGTTCGGCCACGATGCCGTTGTAGTAGGCGCGTTCGTAGGGGTCTGTGAGGCGCGCCAGGATTTCGTTGATTTGCGTGTCGCCGACGGCGTAGCCTTTCGCCACGCGGTCAGTCATCGCCAGCAAGAGCGTGACCAACGCTTGCTGGTTGTCGGGTTCGAGTTGCAAAACATCCAGGCAGATGCTCTCGGCGTCGCCCGGTTCATTGAGCAGACGGTAACGCATGGCTTTTTCGAGCGCGGCGGGGATGGCTTCCGGGTGTAGCAATTTTAGTTTAGACATAGCGCGTAGATAGTAAATCGTGAATCGTGACCAGAGCCAATATCTTATCACGATTTACGGCTTTTTGCGGGGACGGAAGATCCGCACGAATTTGGTTATCGGGTCGTAGAATTCATCAACCACGCGCTCTTTCAAGGGGATAATCGCGTTGTCGGTGATCTTGATTTCTTCGGGGCAGACGGTGGTGCAGCATTTAGTGATGTTGCAGTAACCGATGTTGTGTTCGTCCTTCAAATCCTTGAGGCGGTCTTCGGTGTCAAGCGGGTTCATCTCCAGCGAAGCCGTATAAACCAAAAAGCGCGGGCCGATGAATTCGTGGTGCAGGTGGTGTTCGCGCAGAACGTGGCAAACGTCCTGGCACAGGAAACACTCGATGCACTTGCGAAATTCCTGCACGCGGTCGGCGTCTTTTTGTTGCATTCGCCAGGTGCCGTCGGGCGCGTCGGGCGGGCGCGGGTTGAACTTCTTGATCTTCTTCTTGACCTCGTAATTCCAACTCACGTCGGTAATCAGGTCTTTCATTATCGGAAAGGCCCGCATCGGCTCAACCGTGACGGGCTGCTCCATTGGCAACGAATTGAGCCGCGTCATACACATCAAACGCGGTTGGCCGTTGATTTCCGCCGAACACGAACCGCACTTGCCGGCCTTGCAGTTCCAACGGCACGCCAAATCCGGCGCGGACTCGGCCTGTATCTGATGCACGGCGTCCAAAACGACCATGCCCTCGCTGATTTCCGTCTGGTAATCAACCAATTTGCCGTTCTGCGCGTCGCCGCGCCAAATGCTGAATGTTGCTTTTGCCATCTCTTTTCTCAATCAAGAGCCTAAATTTGTCTGATGAGGCAAGGGAGCGATAGTCACCTCGCCGTCTTCTATGACCTCTAACACCACGCGATTTCCGTAAAGCAGCGACATACCCACCAACGGCCCGCCGTCTGTTTCCAGAACCAGCACTTCCTGTGACTGTCCATGCCAAGACACTTCCGCAAAATACGCATCTAAAACAACTGCCTTCCCGTCGCCCAAAGTTGCGCGGCGATTGCCGGCCATTTGCAGCTTGAGGCGGCTGATTAAGTGGCCCGGTAGCGTCAGATAGCCATTGAAACCGGTGTCAATAACCGCCTCAACTTTTTCCTTGCTTCGTTCTGCGCCGAAAATCTCCAATTCGATAACGGCTTCCCTGTGGGGTGTGACTTTTCCGCTTATCATTAGGGTTCCAACGCAAAATGTCCTCCCAACCGATAGGCGGTAGGAAATCCAATCCGCAGCCCGTACACGACGGCATTCGGGCGTTTGGCAAGCAACCGTTTCGTTGCCAGTAAATCGTCGGCGGCAATTTCATACTCACCCGTTTCGATGTCCACGACCAAAAAACGGCCTTTATTCCCATCCTCAACTTCGGCGCGTATCTGTTGCTGATACAGGGCTTCGCCTTTCGTGACCACTTCCTCCGGCGTATAATTTGCGTATGGCATGATAATTCTTCTCTTACTGTCTGAAGCACCTGGCTTAATTTGCCCGTCCTTCGACATCTTAGCACGGCTAACGCACCGCCAACATACGGCGGTTGCCGTGCGCGGGGTTGGGGATGATGCGTTGGCCCGGACAATCTACCAGGAAATCGAGGCGTTCCAATACGGTCTGGCCGATGAGTACGGCGCTGCCCATGACCAACATATCTTCACTGGTGCGCCGCCCTTCAATCTCAACATTAACCGCTTCGGATTGTTCCACTTGCTCCGGTTGGTCATTCGCCAAAAACGCTTCGAGAGTCCCCACGCTACGCAAACCCAATTCCTCAAAGATGGCGCGCGGGATAGTGGAAATCACCGCGCCAGTGTCAACGATGCCTTCCGTTTTCACTGTCCTTACGTCTGATTGGGAAATGTGTCCGCGCGCTGCCATCCCTTCATCTATGGAGTTCGTCAATGTGATTTTTACCCCTACTTCGTTAGCGCAAGCTCACTTTCTTTTGATTTTTCGCAATTCGATTTCAAACTTAACACCGATTTGGCAAGTACTTGGTGCATAAATAAAATCTTTATCGTAGAAGTACCCAGAGTCAAGGCAATCAGCACCTTCAACGATCTCTTCGCCATCCCTTTCTGTGCAAACTAAACTAACTTGCTTAAAATGCTCGTTACTTAATTGCGCCAAGTTCTTTTTGGATTCCTTGTCCGACTTTGCGCCTTTGAATGACAAAACCCAATGTGATTTTGAAGTTACGCCATCGTAAAAAGCCCAACAGCCGGCCCTTTTAGGAAGTTGCGGGCGACTCCCGATCCATTTATAGCGAACTCCATTTTCGATAAAATCGCCATTTGTTTCCACAGAAAAATCTTCCCAGTCTCCATGCCATTTAGGTGACAGATTAACCGTACTTTTTTGGGCTTCAATGTTGTGAGATGCAGCTAGGAAAAAAACAACCATCACACTTGCAAGAACAAATAAAGTTTTCATTGTGCCTCTTACATTGGATTGAGTGCTAAGAAAAGAGCGTTGGTAAAGCCTGTCGCGGCACTCGTTTAACGACAGCCGCCCAACGGTTGAGTTGATTGGGCGCGGTGATTAGCGGCAACGTCGAAGCTAACAATCAAGTTAAAGAGAGGGGTCAGAAATTCGTATTTCTTCTTTGCGGTTTCCCACTCAAAGTTAACTTTGTCCCGTTCAGACGATAATCCATTGTGGCAACATATTTTGGAGCAGCGTGCGAACCTTCTGCGAATCTTTCGATGACAAGATTGTTACCTTTTACCTTCACACCATTATCGGTAATTCTCCAAAGAGTGCCGTTAGAGTAATAACGCTTATAATCACGATACATATTATTATCGTTAAGTTCTGCAACCAATGCTGCTCTCCCGTTTTTCAATGTGTAAATAAAAATATCCGAAAGCCAACCATTTGCACCAAGTAGCATACAACCAATTTCCACGATAGCTTCTTCGCGCCCGTCGCCTGTTATATCTCCGTAAATAACATCGTCTACACCGAAACGAACTTCGTCATTCTCAAATTCGCCCTTACGGACTCTAACCGTTTTACTGATGCCGGGAATCTCCTGCGAACAAAGACGCGATTGGTAAGTATAGTTAAGAAAGTCAACTTGGCGAATATCAGTGATTTCACTTTTAGCTTGCGCTTTATTCGGTTGTTTTCTGCGAGATTGAGCTGAACCGCTTACCGCAAATAGCAAAATCACCATGACAAACAGAGTAAATTGTTTTCGCATCCTTCTATCTCCTTAGAAAAACTACTAATTATCGTGCAGAGGGTAACCAGAACAACCCTCAAAGACTCGTTTAGAGGCTCTAAACACCGTAACTCGTTGACTTGTAACCCGCAGGTCAGACACGCCTCCAAACGAGAGGAAATATTTAATTGACATTACCCAAACGCTCTTGCTTACGCACGGGCTTCCGCCTGTCTCTTACCCCAATTCCTCAATAATCTGTTTCAGTTCGTCAGGCATCGGCGCGATAGGTTCGCGGCGCGTTTGCATCTGGCCGTCGGCGTCGCGCCAGGTGACGAAGTTGAACTTGGCGAATTCGGGGTCTTTGGCCGGGTAATCGTCGCGGAACTGCGCGCCGCGACTCTCTTTGCGTTCGATGGCGGAGCGCGTGATGGCCTCGGAAACCGTCAGTAAGTTGTCTAAATCCAACGCGGTGTGCCAGCCGGGGTTGAATTCGCGGTGGCCCGTAACGCCACAGGCGGCGGCGCGTTGCCAAAGTGTTTCCAGGCCCGTGAGGGCGCGTTGCATCTCGTCTTCCTGGCGCACGATGCCGACCAGGTCCTGCATCATGTCTTGTAGGTCGTATTGAATTTGATAAGGGTTTTCGCCCGTCCGCGCAAAAGGTTCGAGGGCCAGGCGTTCGCCGGCTTCAACTTCAGCTTGGTTGATGTTGACCGCGCCGTTGGCTTGGGCAAACTTGGCGGCGTATTCGCCGGCGCGTTTGCCGAAGACGATTAAATCGGAGAGCGAATTGCCGCCCAAACGGTTTGCGCCGTTGATGCCGGCGGCGCATTCGCCGGCGGCGAAGAGGCCCGGCACGGTAGAGGCTTGCGTGTCGGCGTCAACGCGGATGCCGCCCATGATGTAGTGCGTGGTGGGGCCTATCTCCATGCGTTCCTGTGTGATGTCCACGCCGGCTAATTGCTTGAACTGATGGTACATACTCGGCAATTTGCGTTTGATGTGTTCGGCGGCGTTGGGCATCTTCTCTTTTATCCAGGCGATGTCCAGATAGACGCCGCCGTGTTCGCTGCCGCGTCCGGCCTTGATTTCGCGCACGATACAACGCGCAACGTGGTCGCGGGTCAAGAGTTCCGGCGGACGCCGTGCGTCTCTATCGCCTTGCACATAACGCCAGCCTTCTTCGGGTGTATCCGCCGTCTGCTCTTTGTAGTTGTCGGGGATGTCGTCGAACATGAAGCGGCGGCCTTCGCTGTTTTGCAAGATGCCGCCTTCGCCGCGCACGCCTTCCGTCACCAAAAGCCCGCGCACCGAGGGCGGCCAGACCATGCCCGTCGGGTGAAACTGCAAAAACTCCATGTCCACGAGTTCCGCGCCGGCGCGATAGGCCAATCCGTGCCCGTCGCCCGTGCCTTCCCAACTGTTGGACGTGATTTTGTAAGCGCGGCCCACGCCGCCCGTCGCCAGCACGACGGCTTTGGCCTTGTAAACACGAAAACGCCCGCGCTCACGGTCATAAGCCAACGCGCCCACGACGCGCCCGCCGTCTTTGAGCAAAGTCACAACCGTAACTTCCATATAGACTTCGATGCCCTGATGGATGCCGTGATCTTGCAGCGTGCGGATGAGTTCGAGGCCGGTGCGGTCGCCGACGTGGGCCAGGCGCGGGTATTTGTGGCCGCCGAAATTGCGTTGCAGAATGCGCCCGTCTTTGGTGCGGTCAAACACCGCGCCCCACGACTCTAATTCGTTTACGCGGTCGGGGGCTTCTTTGGCGTGCAACTCGGCCATGCGCCAGTTGTTGACGTACTGCCCGCCGCGCATCGTGTCGGAAAAATGCACGCGCCAGTTGTCGCGCTCGTCCACATTGCCGAGAGCCGCCGCCATGCCGCCTTCGGCCATGACGGTGTGCGCTTTGCCGAGCAAGGATTTGCAGACCAGCCCGACGGAAACACCCGCCGCCGAAGCCTCAATCGCCGCCCGCAGCCCCGCGCCGCCCGCGCCGATTACTAAAACGTCGTGTTCAAAAGTTTGATATTCTGCCATCTAAAGTGCCATCTTACCGGTAGCGCACGCTTCCCAGCGTGCTGCGAGTGCCCTCAGGCACGAGCCGGCTTTTGTGTTATGCCGCGTAATGAAAAAAGCTACTTTGCTTGTTGTTCTTTGAGTTGCGTGTCGTGCGCGGCGGCACGCGGGGATGCGCGCGCTCCCAATTAAAAAATCCTGAAATCGTGCCAGACGCCCATTGAGCAAAGCCGGACATAAACATCGGAAAAGGCCACCCAAAGGAGACT
>JAYVJN010000061.1:0-8004 GCA_043769325.1 Acidobacteriota bacterium | reverse complement strand
GCCAGCAAACCCGACGGCAAGATGACAAAATTGCGAAACGTCGTGAATCTCATAATGAATCCTAACTGCCCACTGCCCACTGCCCACTGCCCACTGCTTTCGGCATCATCCCGCGTTCAATCGGCACGGTGCAGTTGCAATAATTATACAGGCAGGGCGAAGGCCCGCGCGCCAGGGTGAAATCTTCGCTCAGGAAGTTGCCCAGGTATTGCCGGCGAAACCGCCGCGCCGGATAGCAACGCCAGGCCGCGCCTTTGTCGTCGAGCGTAAAATAACGCGCCCCGGCCCAGCAGGGTAGCCCGCGAAAGTCGTGTGTAATCTCGCCGGTCAGATTGTGGCCGCCCAACGCGAGCAGCGCGGCGCGTTCCTCTGCCGTGTAGTCAATCACATTACGGCCTTGCTTTTCCGGTTGGATTTTGCAGGTCAGTTCCGCAAACTGCGCTTTGATTTCCGGCAAACGCGGCAAGTTGTTGCGCGTCGCCACACAGGTCGTGTTGAACGACGCGCCTGGCGGCAGCAACCCCGACAGCCACCGCGCTTTGGCGATAAACTCGTCCAATTTCGCGTATTCCAGATGCAAACTCGCCGAAAAGACGCGCAAACTATCGCCCGCCGCCGCCAAAAACCGCTCCAGTTTTTCCCTTGAAGCCGAGAAATTGGTCACGATGCTGACGCGCTGCCCCGCGTCGCGCAAACCGCTCGTGATTTCCTCTAAATTCGGATGCAGAAAGGGTTCGCCGCCCGAAATTTTCACTTCCCAGACGCCCGGCAAACGCCCGAACGCCGCCAGAAACGCCGGCCCGTCTCGTAGCCAACGCTTGCGGTCATCCAAAAACCTTTGTGTGCAATAGCTACAACGGTAATTGCAGGTCGTGTTGATGTTCCACGTCACCACGCCCTCCACCGGACATTCCGTAGCCGCCACCCCGCCCAGGCGATACACCGGCGCGGGCGGCCAGGGCGCGAGAACCTTGTCGCGCTTTTCGTCAGGCGTTGAAGATTTCACAGAAGTCATTTTAACACGGGGACACGGAGGCACAGGGACACAGAGAAAGGCAAAAGCTGTCTCGTAAGTCAATATTCTCCCCCGTGCCTCTGTGCCTCCGTGTCCTCGTGTTAAATTCCCCGCTTACTTCTCTCCCCCGTAATTTGCCAATAAGCGGACGATTTCGTCAATAACTACACTGCTCGAACCGGGCGCGGTTTCATCGTTGCAGATGATGGCGAAGGCCAGCGGTTCGCCGTTGGCGGCGTTGACATAGCCGGCCAGAGCGTTGGCGTGGGTCAGCGTGCCGGTTTTGGCGAAGACCTGGCCGCTCAGGGATTTCAGCCGTCCGGCGAGTGTGCCGTCGCGCCCGGCAATGGGTAACGAACTTTTGAAAACTGCGGCGGAAGGCGTCTTGGCGATAGCCGCCAGCACGCGGGCTGAGGCTTCGGGCGTGACCAAATCAAGGCGCGAAAGCCCGCTGCCATCGTGCAAATCCAACGGCGCGGGGTCAATGCCTTGCTGTTTGAGCCACACGCGCATGACGGCGAGGCCGCGTTTATCGTCGTGGAATTCGTCAAGTTTGTCGGGCGCGGGCGGCGGCGCGGTCTCGCCTTTGAGTTTGCCAAGCGTTCGTAACAATAACTCCGCGTTGAGGTTGAGGCTTTCCTTATTGGTTTGGCGCACGATTTCGCCCAGCGTTGCGCTCCCCACCGAAGCGAGTTCGACGGCCTTTTCCGGTTGGAAGCGTTGCGCGTCGTCGTCAGTGAGCGCGTCGGTAGTTTTGGCTTCGCCGTCAACCATGATGCCGCGCGCTTTTAGTTCGCCACGAAAGATTTGCGCGGCCCAGAGCGCGGGATGATGCACCGCCAGACGCGCCCGCACGCCCTGGCCCGGCGGCGTCTCGCCCCAGACGCGCACTTCATTGTCCGACAAACCGCGATTGAGGCCCAGCTTCGCTACACTGCCGCCGCGCTTGATGGTATTAGCCACGCGGACGTAATCGGTGGCCGGCGTTAGGTTTGTCTGGCCCGACGCGGCGTTGAGGGCGATTTCATTGCCGTTGACGGATAACGCGCTGATTTCTGCGCCGAAATACCACTGCACATCGTTCCACAGCCAGCCATCGCCCAAAATATCAGCGCGAAAATAGGTTTCATCACCAATGATGTTGCCGCTCACCCGCCGCGCGCCCTTTTGTTGCAATTGCGTGGCGAGTTGGGCGAGTTGCGCCGTTGTCAAATCCGCTGCGCCGCGCCCGTAAAGCGTTACATTGCCATTGATTACACCTGCGCCATCGGGCGGCGCGGCGGCGTAAACCGAAGTCTGCCAACGATATTCCGCGCCCAGCAAATCCAGCGCGGCGGCGGTTGTGTAAGTCTTAAAGGTCGAAGCCGGTGACAACAAGGCCCGCGCCTCCCGCGCCGCCACCACGCGCCCGTCACGCAACGAAACCGCGCACACGCCCCAACGCGCCGACGCAAACGCGCTCCCTTCGATAGCGCGGCCAATCGCTTGCTGCAAACCCTTCGCGCCGGACAAACTTTCGGTTTGCCGCACGGTTGGTGGGGCCGTTGTTGCATCCGTTGGTTTTGCCGCCCGTGACTGTCCGGCAAAAAACACCACGCAGGGCAAGCCCAACCCGCACAAAGCCACCAACCACCAAAAACGGCGCAGCAAATAACTCATCATTTTCCAATCGCCGGCGGCGTGCTTTTCGCCCATAAACTTGCCTCGTAAAATATCGTCGCAGAGCATTGTAAGGGCAATCTTCGCTAATGCCCAATGGCCCCGTGTGCCAGCGACTTGACCGATGATGGCGATAGCTTCAAGGGGCCGACGCGGACCGGACTTTTACCAACTCATGTTACGCGGCGATTGGGTAAACGCGCCTTCTATACTCAACACGGGCACAATCGGAGAAACAGGTCAGTACCCGAAGCGGTAGCGATGGGGTTGTCTTAACGCCACCATACACCTCAGTTGCGACCCGGGCGCTACCGCTTCCGGTACTGACTTGTGGCGTCTCTCAATACGCCAATTGTACCCGTGCAGAGTATAATTAGAATCTTTGATGCGCTGCATCCTCTTACTTTTAGGGCTTGACAGGGCGGCTTGTTTGGCTTAATATGCGCCCTCATCAGAGCAAAACATTGTGCCGCGCATTCCCGCGCGGTTAGCGCAAGCGAAAAAAATGAGTTTTGCAGTACCCTAGCCAATTTGTGCGCCTGAAGCGGACAAATAGCGTTTCTTTGTGTGTTGCGGTTTCGTGGTGCGCTTCTGTCACCAGTGCGTCCGTTGCGCAGTTGAATAATCAATCCAGCGGCTAGGCCCCGTGCTGGTCGCATTTTCCATGCAGTTTAGGAGGATTCGTCTGTTATGTCGAGAATTACCGGTAAAGTTAAGTGGTTCAACAATTCCAAAGGCTATGGGTTCATTGAACAGCCCGGCCAGTCGGACATCTTTGTTCATTACAGTGCTATCGAAGGCGACGGTTTCAAGACCTTGCAAGAAGGCCAGGATGTCGAATTCGAGATAAATCATGGCCCCAAAGGGCCACAAGCAGAAAAAGTAATGAAGGTTTGAGGTGGTTTAACCACTGACAGCTTCCGGTCTGCCGGAGCGCACTAACGAAAAAGCGGTCTCTACACGAGGCCGCTTTTTCCTGGTAAATTGATTCTATTGTTTAGGTGTTGTCGGCTTGCGCCTTAAAGTTTACTTTACCGTTCTCTGTTGTCACCGCGAAGATTACGCGCGGGCATTGATATTTTTCGCGTAACGCTTGTGTTTTACCGGCGACAACCCTTTGGAAAAGTTCAAAGGGCACCTCGTCCGGGTTTTCTCCGCACTGCCGTTTGGCGGCAACCAAAGACTCGTACATCGCCCGCACGGTTTGAACTTCCTGTTGCGCGTCGGCGCAAGTAAAATGGTTGGCGACAGATGGGGCCGGCGGCGCAGTTACAACTGATGATTCGCTATAGGCCGCTACCTTGTGGCGCGGCAGATGATAGGCGCGTCCCTCTTCACGGTTTTGCAGAGAACGCCGCCAAAGGTTTTGAAACGCGGTGAATCGTCCAACCAAAGAGTTATACAAAAATCGCTGGGCAAACGGCAGCGAACGCTCGTCGGCCAGCCTTTTGATGACCGTTTCGACGCGGTTTTTGGTGTCGTAAGGCGGGCGTTTCGCGCCTCCATTGAGAAAGATGTCGAACTCAATTTTGAGCCGCCGCAAATCATCCTCCAAACGGGTTAACTGTTCAGCTATTTGCGCCTTGACATCTGCTTCGGCGTTGACACGCGCCCCTTGATGAGTTTGTTTGAGCCGGTTTCTAATGATTGACACGAAAGGGTGACTCCTTGTTTGTGAAGAGGATGAGGCGCATCGCGCATCGCTAGGATTGAGTCTAAAGAGTAAGGGCCGGCAAGTCAACACTTTTATCGTACCGGTGGAAATTTCTTAATATGGTGGATTTCATTTTGGTTTAACGGTACTTTGTGAGGTAACTCGTTGACGATCATTGATGTTTGCGCTGACCACTGACCACCGGCCACTGAAAACTGCTAGAGGGTCGCGCAACACTGTTGTCGCCTGTGGTATAAAAGCCCCACGCGCTGACGGCGCGAAAGTAAAAGATGGCAGAGTTTTACCAACCTGAACCAGAGGTTTCCGAACTGCAAAGGCGGGCGCGGGCCGCTTGGGAAAAGCGCGTTGATAGAGCGCGGCCTGACGGTTTGGCGCAGCCGGTTTTAGGTTTGCCGGAACTTGCTTTGCAGCCAACCTTTACACCTAAAGAACAACGCGCCGGTTATCAAGCTGCCGAATTATTGCAATTCCACGACGAAACTTTCGTCCGTCATGCCTATCGCGTTTTACTGGGGCGCGAACCCGATCCGCCGGGCGTGGCGGGCTATCTCACAGCCCTGCGGAACGGGCAAATTAACCGCTTAGATGTGTTGGCGCGGCTGCGCTTTTCGCCCGAAGGCGTGAGGCGCGGCGTCACGCTGACAGGCGTGCGCGGGCCGGCGATACTGCGCCGCGCTTACCGTGCGCCGTTCGTCGGGCCGGCGTTGCGCTGGGCTGTGAGCTTGGCGCGCCTTCCGCGTCTGGTGCGCCACGTCAACCAAATCGAAGCGCATCTCATCGCGCAGCAAGAGCAAATCTCGGCCTACGCTAATGAACTCAACCGCCATTACAGCGAACAAGCCGCGCAACAAGCCGCGCGGGTTGTCGAACTCGCGGCTCAACAAAACCACCTGGAACAATGGCACAAAACCGCCACCGCCACTTATGCGGAGATGGCGCAAGTCTCGCTGATGCAGTTTGCCGAAGAGTTTAACGGCAATTTGGCCCGTCTCGCCGCCGCGCAGCAAGAAAACGCCGCGCTCACGCGCCAACTGGACACTCGCCAGAACCAGGCCGCTGACGCTTATCTTGAACAACTGACGGCCCAACGTGAAGAACTGCACGACGCACTCACGCAGTTTGAGCAACAACTAGCCACTCGACTCGCAACGGAACAGCAGACCCGAGCCGCGCAATTAACGCAACAACGCGAACTATTAACCGCCCAAGAACAAAAAAATGCCGCACGATTGGCGCAACAAGACGAAAAAAGAATCGCTCAAGAACAGAGTATCGCTGCGCAATTAGCGCAACAACAACAAAGCCACGCAGAGCAACTAAACACTCAACGACAAGACTTTGCGCAGCAGCAACAAGCTGCCGCGCAACAGTTGGCGCAGCTTGCTGAGGGGTTGGAAATGGCCCGCGCCGGACTGCAAACCCAGACACAAGAAACGGCGCGTGAGTTCGCGGCGCGGCTTGCTGAACTCACGCAACAAGAGACCGCGCAGCGTCTGGAACTGGCCGCGCAGTTCGCCGCCAGCGAAGCCCAAACTCAGCACCAACAGGCGACGCTGGCCGCGCATTACGAAAGTCTGGCCGCGCAGTGGGCCGCCGCCGAAGCCGCCCGCAACGCCTGGCGCAACCAATCCGATGCCACGCAAACCCAAGCGCGTGAAGACTTACGCCGCGAAGCCGCCCGCGCTAACGAACAAGCGCAAGCCATCCGCGCCGAGGTTGTTTTGCAAGGCGGGCGCGTGGAGCGTCTGCTCACGCTGGCGCGTAAACGTCTGCCCGCCGCGCCGCTCAACGAGGCCGAAAACGCGCAACTCAACGCCGAAGCGCAACACACGCTGGACGCTTTTTACGTCGCGCTGGAAGACCGTCTGCGCGGCAGCCGCGAAATGATTCTCGAAAGGTTGCAAGTCTATCTGCCCTGGCTGCGCGACAACGGCTTGGGCGACGCGAAACGGCCCGTCTTGGATTTGGGTTGTGGACGCGGCGAATGGCTGGAACTACTGCGTGTCGAAGGGTTTACAGCGAAGGGCGTGGATATGAATCAGGTTTTGACGGAACAATGCCGCGCCCTCAAGTTACAAGTCACGGAGTCAGATATTTTGGCCTACTTGCGCGGTTTGCCGGACGCGAGTTGCGGCGTTGTGACCTGTTTTCACGTTGTCGAACATTTGCCGCTGGAAAGTGTTCTGACGATGCTCAACGAAACCCTGCGCGTCTTGCAACCGGGCGGCCTGGCAATTTTTGAGACGCCTAATCCGCGCAACGTCTTGGTTGGCAGTTGCAATTTTTACTACGACCCGACGCACCGCAACCCCGTGCCGAGTCCGGTTTTACAGTTTATGCTGGAAGCGCGCGGTTTCGCCCGCGTCGAAGTCTTAAACCTGAACCCGTCAGACGCGCAACCCGTCGCCGGCGAAGAAGACATCGTGCGCCGTTTCAACGATTACTTTTACGGCCCGATGGATTACGCCGCCATCGGCTGGAAGCCTTGAAAATGATGAATGATGAACGATGCGTGATGAATTAAGCGTTTTTCCATCGTGCACCGTTCGTCATTCATCATTTTGCCGCTATAATCCCTTTTTCATGTCGCATTTACTAGAAGTTAAAAATCTGCAAACCCACTTTCCTACGCGCAACGGCTTGGTCAAAGCAGTTGACGGCGTGAGTTTTCACGTTGGGCGCGGCGAACTTTTGGGGCTTGTCGGCGAATCGGGCTGCGGCAAATCCATCACGTCGTTGTCGGTCATGCGTCTGATTGCGCCGCCGGGCGAGATTGTCGGCGGCGAGATTCTCTTTGACGGCGAAAACCTGCTCCAGGCGACGGGCGAACGGATGCGCGAGATTCGCGGCAACGACATCGCCATGATTTTCCAAGACCCGATGACCTCGCTCAATCCGGTTTACACCGTCGGCGAACAGATTGCCGAAGCCTTGCGCCTTCATCGTAATTTGTCGCGGGCAGACGCGCACCAGGCCGCCGTCGCCGCCATGAAAGAGGTGGCGATTCCCGACCCTGCGCGGCGCGTCAACGATTACCCGCACCAACTTTCGGGCGGGATGCGCCAGCGTGTGATGATTGCGATGGCCCTCGCCTGCGACCCGAAATTACTGATTGCCGACGAACCCACAACGGCCCTCGACGTGACGATTCAAGCGCAGATTCTGGAACTATTGGACGAACTACGCAAGACCCGTGAGCTAGGCATTTTGTTGATTACGCATGACTTGGGCGTGGTGGCCGAAGTCGCCGACCGCGTGGCCGTGATGTACACGGGCAAAATTGTGGAAGAAGCGCCGGTAGCGGAATTGTTCGCCCACCCGCGCCACCCTTACACCGAAGGCTTGCTCCACAGCGTCCCCCAAATGACCGCTGCCGGCGCGGAAAAATCGCGCCGTCTTTCAACCATCGAAGGCACTGTGCCGAAACCGACGGCCCTGCCCGCCGGTTGCCACTTCGCGCCGCGCTGCGTCTATAAAGAAACACGCTGCGAGGCGGGCGACATCCCGCTCTATCAAGTGCAGAAAGGCGTGCAAGTGCGCTGTGTGCGCTATACTAACAGCCTTTAATTTACCAAAATTGAAAACCTAAATGACAACAGAACCTACTCCTGAACTGAATCTTGCCATCTTATCGCCAGAGGGTTTTGAGGATTTG